>JABMSA010000083.1 GCA_013202185.1 Planctomycetota bacterium | reverse complement strand
GGAGAACTGTTTCGGCCGCGTAGCGCGTAAGTGGTTGAGTGGCAATGGTTTAGGGAGAGGCTTTATACGCGGGAATAATAAGGGCGTATAAAGGGCGGCTTGCGGCGGCCCGGGTCTGACGGATGTCAAGTAAGCCGACGGCGGCCGTGAGATGCTCGTCTGGAGCAAAGCGGCAAGGCATCGGCATCCGAAAACGCTGTGTGGCCCGGCCCGCCGATCACCGGCAGATACTGCTTCAGAAGCTAATCGATGCTCACGGCCGTCGACTCGGATTTCTCGCGGATCTCGTCGGCGGTTACTTCGCGGCCCAGCCGGCTGGAGAGGTAAATCCCCTCGGAGATGAGCATTGTGTTGAGGGCGATCTCGGCGGTCGGAAGCAGCTCCACGCGCCCTTGCAGCGCGGCGATCCAGTGGTTCTGCGGCGAGTCGTACACGTCACCGATGCCATGCACGCTCTGCCACCGATTTGAGACGCCGGCCAGATCGATCTTGCTGTCGATGACCATATCGCCCACCCGATGGAAGTAGCCGAACGGATCGAGCCGGATGCCGCCCTCGCTGCCGAAGATGCTCGAGCCCTCGAAGGCGTCCATGTGCACCGCCCACGACTCTATGATGTCCATCGACAGGCCGTCGTCGAACCGCACGAAGCCCATGCCCAGCTCTTCGACGTCGTAGCCGCTGTCGGCCTTGCGCTTGGGATCGATGGGCGTTTCCTGATAGATTTTTCCGGAAATGCGTTTCGGCGTGGGATTGTCGAGGAGGTAGAGGATCTGGGCGATGTGATAGACGCCCATGTCGTACAGGGCGCCGCCGGCCGCGATCTCTCGGCTCACGAAAGCCTGCGCTCCGTAGCCGTCGACGTATGGCCGGCCCAGCCGCCGGTAGCCGGTCGAGCGCGCATGGTACACCTTGCCGAGCTGGTTCTCGCCGATGAGGGTCTTCGCCACGCGGGTGGCCGGTCCAAAGAGCGTGCCGAGTTGAATGGCGAGCTTGCGGCCAAGGTTGCGTGCCACCTCGAGCATGTGCTCGGCATCCGTGTAGGCGCCGGCCATGGGTTTTTCGCAGTACACATCCTTGCCGGCCTCGAGCGCGGCCACCGTCATTGGCATGTGGAAGTTGTTGTGGAGGCATACGTCTACGGCTTGGATGTCGTCGCGTTTGAGCATCTCGCGGAAGTCGGTGTAAGTATGCGGAATGCCATATTCTTCTGCCGAGTTCTCCAGGCGTTCGGTGTTGATGTCTGCCGCCGCCACGACATCTGCGCCCTCGATCTTGCTGTAGGTCTTGAGGTGAGCCTGGGCGATCTGGCCAACCCCGATCATGCCGATGCGAATCTTGTCTGCCACGGTGTGTATCTCCTTTGGTACTATTTTCCGCAAGCTGCGAGGCCACGCCTGATCAGTTCGACCGTTTTTTTCGCGGCTTCCATTTCACCAATTTCCCTGGGGCAACTTTCGATGCCCCACACGTCGTCGAAGCCGGATATAGGGAACTCTTTGAAAAGAGCTTCCCCCAACCTGCCTTCCGAGGCAGGCACCCCTTCAGAAACTTTTTGGGCCTTTACAGCAGACGTGACGGCTCCGGTCGGCACGTCGCAAAAGTCTTTTGAAGGGGGTCTGGGGGAAACCTTTTCTTCAGAAAAGTTTCCTCCCAGATTGGCATTCAATCCTTAATCATCCACACATCAACACTTGGAGAAGAATTCTATCTTCCCTGCCGCGAAAAAACAAGGGAAACAATTCACAAAACTTGACCGCGAAAAGGGGCCTGCCCGGCGTGGGCGCGAGCTTTTGAGTGAAGAATGGAAACGAGGTTGAATTCTATCGCAATTCTCTTGCATTCTCTCTGCGCAGATACTATGATTATTGGATGGTAGCGATGGACCGCTCCTTCGTTGACCTATTCTACCTAATGTTATCGCGACCGGATAGAGCCGGAGGCCTGAGATTGAAAGTTTACTGCGCCGGGCCGCTCTTTAACGACAAAGAGCGCGAGGAAATGGCCGAGATAGCCCTGTCGCTCGAGAGCGCAGGGTTCGATGTTTTCCTGCCGCAGCGCGACGGCATCGAGCTTGCCGTGTGCGTCGAGTCGCTCGTCGAAAACGGACTGGATCGGCACAGGGCTTCGCAGGCGCTCTCGCGCGCCATATTTGCTTTGGACGTCTACCAGGTGCTCGAGGCATGCGATGCCATCGTTGTCAACCTCAACGGCAGGGTCCCCGACGAAGGTGCAGTTGCCGAAGCGGCCATGGCCTGGCGCGCCGGCAAGGCGCTCGTAGCGTACAAGGCAGACGTGCGCACCGCGTTCAACGGCTACGACAACCCCCTCGTGGCAGGCCTGTTCGATTTCAAAACGTCCACCACCATTGACGACCTGGTGGCTAGCCTGAAATCCGAATTGGAGAAATCGCCTCCCGCCGTCCGAGAGTATGACAGGGAAAAGGAAACAGAGCATTGGCTCGAATTCGGGGAAACGATCTGGAATATTATTCGAGGATCCGGCGACAATGATGAACTCGTTGCCGCGTTGATGGAAGGACTCGACGTCACCGCTTGACAGAGAATCCAGAGGAGGCGCACGAAGTTGAAGGGATCATGCCCCAGGGAACTCTCCGAAAAAAAAGAGGCGGCCCTCTCAGAACACGCGACAAGATCTGCCGGTGCTAACGCCACAAGAGAGCACCAGATCGATCCCGATGACTTTCGCACAGAGTTCGAACGCGACTACACCCGGATCATCCACTGCAAGGCCTTCCGGCGCCTCCGGCACAAGACGCAGGTTTTCCTCTCTCCGGAAGACGACCACATAAGCACACGAATCGAGCACTCGCTTCAAGTGGCCTCCATCTCGAAGACGCTTGCCAGAGCCCTCAACCTGAACGAGAACCTCGCATTGGCAATTGCCATAGGTCACGATCTTGGGCACGCTCCTTTTGGCCATATAGGAGAAGAGGTACTCAATAAACTCGCCAAGAAGCACTTTAACAGCCATTTCTGGCATGAAGAGCACAGCTTGCGGCTCGTCGACGAACTCGAAAACGTGAAAGACTACGGCCATCGCGGGTTGAACCTGACGCTGGCCGTAAGGGACGGCATCGCTTGCCACTGCGGGGAAAGTCTGAAGCGAAAACTGGCACCCCATCGAAACAAAGCTCCGGACCATATTCTGAGAAAAAGAAAGAGAGACTTGCCTCGCACGCTCGAAGGCTGCGTTGTCAGATGCGTGGACATCATATCTTACTTGGGCAGAGATTTGGAAGACGGACTGAGAGTTGAACTCATAAAGCCGGCAGACATACCACCCTTGGCCAGAAAGCGCTTGGGAGTAAGCAACAGAGATATTATTGGGAGGTTGCTCCGTGACGTCTACGCCAACTATCAGAAGGACGAGCAGCCGGGTATGCTGAGATTCGGCGACCACGTCTTTGAAGCGGCCGAGCAATTGAATTCATTCAACTACGAACGCATTTATAAGAGCGATCTTGTTACTCGGCGAGCAACCATCCTTGAGCATGCAATAAGAGTGACCTTCGATGAATTGGTGGCTGTCATAGACAGATGCAGTGGAGATATCGAAGCGGTCACCTGCCGGGGAACCGCCATACCAAAAGGTGTGCTCAAGACTCTCCACGATTTCATCCAAGAAGACCTGAAGACCAAAGAACTCAAGACGATGAATGAGATCAACGAGTGCGTCCTATACTTCATCGCCGGCATGACCGACAATTACTTCCTCGAAACGTTCCACGGCATGTTTCGTTCGGAAGTATGAGCCAACCGTGGCCGCCATGCCACTGCCCGCCCCCGAAATGTAAATCCTCGTAAAACTCCCCATCCAGCGCATTTTGACGTTGCGGTGCGGACGGTGCTTCCTTACAATATATGATGTCGTCGGGCTGCGGATTGTGCCGCCGCCGAGAGCGAACGCCCGGAGAGCCAGTAGATGAACGAACACACCGCCTTCCGATTCGCCTCAAGCATACCCTGGTACGCGCTCGCGCCGGTCGGGTTGGCGCTGGCGCTGCTGGCGATCAGGCTGTATCGCAGCGAACGCCGGATGCTCCCCGGCCGCACGGGCAAGCTGCTCACCGGGCTGCGCGCTCTGCTGCCGATCCTGCTGCTGCTGATGCTCCTCGAGCCGATGTTCACCATCCGCTGGTTCGAAGACCTCAAGGGCCGTGTCATCCTGCTGCTCGACGGCTCCATGAGCATGCAATCGACCGACGAAGCCCGCCCCGACGACGAGAAGATCCGCCTGGCCGACGCACTCGACCTCCTGCCCGAAGGCGCACGCGATACCTCATACGAGAAGCTCGCAGCACGGGCGTTCGCCGACGCACGCGAAGTATCCGATGCGATCAGGGCCGGCCGGCAGCTCGATAAACTCTCGACGAAGCGCTCGGTCAAGGACTACCGCTCAAAACACAAATCCGCCTTCTCCACCTTCGAGGACTTTCAGGAAGACCTCGAAGACCACGCCAACGAGAAACAACGCCCGCAGGCAATCGCCAGGCAGCTCAAGGACGTGGCAAAGAAGCTCACGGAGCATGTCGACGCGCATGACGAAAAGGAATTCAAGGACGCCATCGGCGACCTCGTCGACTCACCCGGGAACGCCGCAAAGCTCGTCGCTTACGATCAGCAATCCTCGGCGCTCTTCGCGGAGGCCGGCGCCCTCCTGCTCCTCAGCCAGCAGACGTCCGACCACATCCTCGCACAATCCAAAGATGAGACAATCCGGGAGGCGCTCGAAACGCTCGACGCAATGAAACGCTCCGAGCTGATGGCCCGGCTGCTCGAGCACGACGGCGCCGGCATACTCCCGCGGCTGGGCAAACGGTTTCATCTCCAGTGCTACCGGCTCGCCGGCCACGACATCCTCGAGCAGGCCCCGAACAACATCGTCCGCTCATCGGGCGGGCTTTCGTTTGAAGCCGACGGCAAGGTCACCAACCTCGCCCGTGCAACGCGCTTTGCCGCCGAGCTGACGAAATCCGGCCACGAGACCGCCGCCGTCATCATGCTCACCGACGGCCAAAACAACTCGGGCGACGACCCCGAAATGGCCGCGAGAATCCTCGGCGGTCGAAACGTGCCGCTGTTCACCATCGGCATCGGAAGCGGCGAGCCGCCCAGGGATATCGCCATCGCCGAGCTTGACACCAGCCGCGTGATTTACCTCGGCGACGAAGTCCACGTGGGCGTCGCGATCAAGTACGACGGCTTCGAGGGCACCGCCGCGCCGCTGCGCGTGGAAGAAGACGACAAGGTCATCGCCGAGCGGCGCGTGGTCTTTCCCGACGGCCGCCGCCGCGCGCACGAGGACCTCGCCTTCATACCCAAGGAGGTGGGCACGCACACGTATGCGGTCGACATTCCCGTTCAGAACGGCGAGCTGATAGCCGAGAACAACCGCAGAGAATTCACGGTGCAGGTGATCGACGACAAAATCCGTGTGCTGTATGTCGAGGGGGAGCCGCGATGGGAATATCGCTTTCTCAAGAACCTCCTGCTGCGCGACGAGACGATAACGCTCAACCGCATAATGCTCACGCGCGACGCGCTCGAAATGCCGCGCGGCGCCGAGCGCGGAAAATTCCCCGAGGACCGGGACGAGCTGTTCCGTTACGACGTGCTGATCCTTGGCGATATACCCGCCGACCGGTTCTTCCCATCTGACCTGAAGAACATCGCGGCCTTCGCGGCCGAGAACGGCGGCGCGGTCGTCGCAATCTGCGGGCCGATGTTCAACCCCCACAGTTACGCCGGCACGCCCGTCGGCGAAATGCTGCCCGTATACGCCGAGCGGCGGATCCCCACCGACGAAATAAAGCGCAAGATCCGTCACAGCGGTTTCCGGCCCGTCCTCACCCGCTCCGGCGAAGACAGCGCGATAACAAGGATCGCGTTTGACAAGCTCGAGAACGCCGCCATCTGGGAGAACCTGCCGCCGCTGTTCTGGCACGCCTTCCTCTCGCGGGCCAAGCCCGGGGCGGAAGTTCTGCTGCGCGCCCCGTGCAAGCAGGCCGACGACTGCGTGCTCCTCGCCACTCAAAACTACGGTATGGGCAAGGTGCTGCTGCTGGGCACCGACGACTCCTGGCGGTGGCGATGGAAGGTGGGCGACAAGTATTTCCACAAGTTCTGGGGGCAGGTGATGCGCTGGGCCACCGCCGGCAAGAGCGCGGGCCGCGACCGATACATCAGGATGGGCACGCAAAAGCGCAGCTACGACGAAGGCGAGCCCGTCGAGTTCCAGGCCAAGGTGCTGGGCGCCGACCTCAAGCCGCTCCGCAACTCATCGGTGGCGGCCGTCATCGAGCGCGAAGGCAAGGACATCGAGACCGTCGCCCTCGAGTTCATCGACGGCAGCGAAGGGCGATACCGCTACAGATTCCCGGGCCTCGAGCGCGGCCACTACACCATCCGGCTCAACGTGCCCGCCCTGCCCGTGAACCCCAGCGAGGCCCACGTCGAGATCAGCGTCGCCGACCGCCCCGACCTCGAGCAGGTAGAGCTGTTCCTCAACCAGCCGCTGCTCGAGTCGATGTCGCGCATCGCCGGCGGCAGATACTACCCGGCCGAAGACTACGCCAAGCTCTACGGCGCGCTCAGATCGACTAAAAAGCGGATTCCGCGAACGCGCGAAATCCGCCTGTGGCACTGGCCCGGCTTCCTCATAATGTTCACCCTCATCATCTGCGCCGAGTGGGCATTGAGGAAGAAATCGGGGCTGCTGTAGGCAACAACAATCGCCGGCTTTCTCCTCCTCGTCGAAATGATTATACTGGATAATGAGATGGCAGGTAACTGTCCCTTACTGTTTGGTTCCTCGGCGAACACGCTTCGGCCCCTGCCCCGTGGGGTATCCGCATGAGCGCACAAACCAGAATTCGTTGGCGCAACCATGCCAAATGACGATGATAAGTTTGACATGCGGCGTCGGCCGTGATATAATTCGCATGGCTGGTTGCCGACCAGCCTCACGAATGCCATGTTGATGGCACGTTTTGGAAGGAGGAGTGTAGCGTGAAGAACATACGCACTGTTGCTCTTATTGTACTCGTGTCGGTTCTGGCGGCGATCGGGTGCCTCCGCAGGGTCCGACACGACATGGACTCCCAGCAGCTCGTAACCGACTACGACAGGATCTGGCAAGCAATGGGAACGGTCATGACCAGGCACTTCCAGGTGACGTGGGCAGACAAGGCGGAAGGCGTGATAAAAGCCAAGCCGCTCCGTAGCGACGGAAAGATGGGGCCGGGCGAGTTGCGTGTGTCGGCAAGGATAGTGCCCTCGCCGGCCGGCGGATTCGACGTGGAAGTGAGAGCCGTAAACTACATCGACATCTCCGAGCCGCGCGCCTTGAGCAAGAAAACGGTCCCCTACGACCTGGTGCCCGTCAGCTTCGATACAACGCTCCAGGCGCAACTACTCGACGAAATCGACGACGTGCGCTTCGAGGGCCGCCGGGCCGGATACGAAAGCAAATCTCTCGCATCGCCAAAGGAAGCAGTGCAGGTCATGCCCGGCAAATAGCCGGCACGCCCGGCAAGATCCGACGACGAGGACGACTCGGATACCAGGGCCGGAAGCTCCTCTGCCAAGGCCATCCATCATAGATCACGAAAGGCCAAGACCTCTTGCCGGAAAACCACCCGCGAACACCTCTGCCGGCCGACGACGACGCCGACCAGGAGCGCCACGCCAGGCTCCGCGAACGGATGGTGAGCGAACAACTCGCCGCCAGGGGCATCACCGACCCCGACGCACTGCGCGCTTTTCGGAAGGTGCCGCGACACCGCTTCGTCGATCCCAGCATACAAAGCAAGGCCTACACCGACTGTGCCCTTCCGACCGAACAAGGTCAGACGATCTCGCAGCCCTACATCGTGGGCCTTATGACCCAGGCCCTGCAGCCCGGGGGCGCGCGCAAGGTGCTCGAGATCGGCACAGGCTCGGGCTACCAAACCGCCATCCTCGCCGAGCTCGCCGAGCATGTTTTCACCATCGAGCGTGTTTCATCGCTCGCCGGCGCCGCCGCTGCCAGGCTCCAGGAACTGGGCTACACCAACTTCAGCAGCAGGCAGGCCGACGGCTCGCTCGGCTGGCCCGAGGAGGCCCCCTTCGACCGGATCATAGTCACCGCCGCTACACCCGAGCCGCCGGACCCCCTGTTGGACCAACTCGCCGACGGCGGAAGAATGGTCATCCCCATCGGCCCGCGCAACAGCCAGGAGCTTACCCTCATCACCAAGTCGGGCGGCAAGCTGCGCCGCACGTTTCTTTGCGCGTGCATATTCGTGAGGCTCATCGGGCAAGCCGCGTGGAAGCAATAGAAGCATCGGGTATGTGTGTTTCTTTTTCTCCATGGCCTGCGGTGGATTCACCCCACACGGGCCGCCCCGCGCCCCGTCGGGTTCAGCAGCTTTCGGTCCTCTTCAGCGTCATCCGGATTTCGTTGCCTTTCTCGTTGAACTTCACATCGCTCATGAGTGAATTGATGATGTAGAGGCCGCGTCCGGATTCCTTGAAGAGGTTGTCGCGAATGGTGGGGTTGGGCACGTCTTCGCAGCAGAAGCCCGGGCCCTGGTCGGCCACGATGAGGATTATGTTTTCTTCGTCCCACTTGCAGCGGATGCTGATCTTCTGCGAGCAGTCGCCGCAGTGCCCGTGCTCGAGTGCGTTGGTGACGGCTTCGTCGAACGCGAGCTTCAGCGCGAAGGTTTTCTCGTCGGAGAGGCCGAGCTCCCGGAAGAGCTGCACGAGGGCCGCTGAGGTTTCTTCGATGGCCCGGCACGCGCCGCAAATGGAAAATTGCCTGCTTCCCGAGTCGGTTGTCATTGTCAAGTACTTCGATGAATGAGGAGCCTTGCCAGCCAGCCTCGCCGTGTGTCTATTGCGTGGTGGGGGCACATCTCCTGGCAGCAGAAACAACTGATACAGGCCGAATGGTCGATCTCGATGCGGGTGTTGCGCAGTGTCATTGCCTGTGGCGGGCAACTGTCTGCGCATATCCCGCACGCCTGGCACTGTTGGCGGTCCACCTTGGGGCGTGCCGCGAGCGCGTTCCTGAGCGTTCTCCTCAGAAAGCGCGGGCCGAATTGGACGTCGACCGACTCGGGCGGCTCGAAGTCGTCTAGTGCGAGGTCTTGCACTTTGGCGCCGACTACTTCGATTTGGCGCAGGCTTGCTTCGAAGTGTTCGATCTGCCGCGCGGTGATTTCAATCGGCAGGCGGTTCTCGCTGATGCCTGCGATCGCCGCGGCTATGTGGTCCACGGCCAGTGCGTCGGGGCCGGCCAGCAGCACGCCCATTGGCCGCGCTCTGCCGGCGCTGGGCCCGTTGCCGTCCATCCCGACGATGCCGTCGATCAGGTTGAAGCACGGTGCAAGGAGGCTGGCCAGCTCGAGCAGCAGCCGGGCGAATGCGTGGTGATCGCGGCCGGCGGCCATGTGCCATTGAGCCTTTCGGCGGCCCACGACGCACCCGAAGAGGTTCTTCACGGCGAGTGTGAGGGTCATTTGTCCGTGGCTCTTGAACTTGGGCACGTTTATTATTGCGTCGGCCTCGAGTGCGGCCCGCGCCACGTAGATTTTTCGGAACAGCGAGCCCGGCGGCGTTGTGACCTCGACGGACTCGTTGAATTCGACGATCCTTACGCCAAGCCTGGCGGCGACGTCGGCAATGCCGGCTTCTTGGGCCACGCGTGCCGCGCTTCCGAAGCCGGGGCTGTCGCCGATGGTCACTCTTGCACCGGCGTCGAGCAGCAGCTTGAGGAGTGCCTCGATCACCGCCGGGTGCGTGGTAACGGCCTTGTCGGCGTGATAGCTCATAAGGAGGTTGGGCTTCACGAGCACGCGCGAGCCCGAGGGCATCACTGCATCTACGCCTCCGAAGGCGGAAAAGGCTTCGCGGATTCTCTGGTCGACGGTCTTTTGGTCATAGGTGTTGCAGCGTGCCAAGAACACTTTCGGTGCGGGCATTTCGGCCCGCCGGCTCCGCTTGTCCGCCATGGCTCTCCCGGTTACAATCTGCCAAGCAGGTTTTCTGCTATTTCGTGCAGCTTCTTGAGACTGCCTTCTGGCACGTTTGTGGTTCCATCTGCCGATATGCCAACAGCCTTGCCGTAACTGATCGCGACGGCGGCCTGTGCGCTTTGCCGGGCGGCTTCGACGTCGCCGGTTGCTTCACAGATCAGCGCGCGGCAGAGCGCGGCGTAGACGTTGTTCGGGTCGCGGCTCTGCAAGTCGCTCAGTGCCGCGATGCGGTCTTCATCTGTCATCCCGAATTTCTTGTTGGCGATATCGGCGAAAAACCGTGCAAGGTTGGCTTGGTTCTCAGCGGGCCTCTTCATCTTGAGGACCTGATCGAACATCTTGCAGCACCTTTGCCGGGCTTCGTCAAGCGGCTTCTGTTTGTCGTCTGGCGTTGCGTCGCGTGGCAGCGAGACCAGCTCTGTGCGAATGAGCAATTCCTCGGCCAGGAAGAAGAAGAACTGGTCGCCTGCAAATCGTATCGCTTGCCTGAAGTATGCAATTGCCTGGAGGGGGCACCTTGCATAGCGGTATGCTATTCCGGCTCGCAGCATTCCTGTGGCGGGAATGTCCACCGGACTTCGAGGGATCGCGCTTCCGGTGTCGTCGTACATCAGGCCGCCAGACTGATCCGTGCGATAGTACACCCTCTGGTACTGATCAATGATGTCAGCGGCCTTGAGGAATTCTTTGCGGTCGATGAAGATGTCGGACAAGCCCATCAGCGACCAGTGCAAATAGCCCATGGTTGTTGACTGGGTGGCCGACTGCGTGAGACGTGCGACGGCGAAGAAAGATCCGCTGTCGTAAAGGCGTATTACCTTGAGAAAGTGATGCTCCGCCTGGGGCATTCGGCCGGCTTTCTTGTGAAGGATGCCCAGCCACGCGTGGCCGTCGAGGAAATCGGTGCGCTCTTCTACTGCTTCGTTGACGACCGCAATCGCGTTGTCTCCTTGTCCGCTCAGATCGTACAGGCGTGCCAGCAAGAGCACAACGGCCAGCCTTGCGTGTTCGCTTTCGATTTTCTTGCTCAATTCCAGCAGACAACCGATGCCCTCTTCGGCCTTGTGCTCGTCGGCAAATATGTCGGTCAGATACTTCAGAACGTCGGGGGAGTTTGGCCTCACGGCAAGTGCTCGCCTGTAGAATGCCTCGGCGAATTCCAGCGACGCCTTTGTTTCTTCCTGGTCTTCTTGAGTGTCGGCGCCCGCAGTGGCGGCCGCTCGATACCTGTATGCCATTCCGGCAAGCGAGAGCGCGTCAAAATTGTACGGTTGCGCCTCTGCTGCCGTTCGGGCTGCCTCGCATGCGAGGCGGGCGCGATCCTTGTCGAAATCGAAAGCTTTATCAGCATTCAGCCTCAGGTAGAAATCTGCGACGATAGTGGCGATTTCTGCGGGGCTCTTGCCCTCGCGTCCCGCCATTTCGAGAGCCTTGGTGTAGAACATGCCCGCCACCTTCACCAGCTCGGACTTTGTCTCAGGGCTGTCCGGTTCCGACACCAGCAGTTCGCGCACCCTTTTCACGGGCGACGCTTGCTGGTCGTCGTCGGAGAGCCGGGCCCTGGCAAAGAAACGCTTGAGGAGCGTATCCGCGTCTTCTCTGTTGAGTTCGGATACCTCCCTCTTGAAGATGAGCCCGGCGGTGATGTTTCCGACAAGAAGCCACGTCTCCGATCGGTCGTGATCTGCCTCCACCGCCCTGACGAGCTCCGTTATCGCCTCTTTGCTGTCCAGCGGATCCCCGGTGCCGGCGTACGACTCGACAAGAAGGCGGCGTGCAGCGATATTGCCGGGGTTGGACCTCAGCACCTCTCGATAGATTATGCGGGCCTTATCTATCTTCTGTGTGCTTTCTTTCCTGAGCTTGTCGGCATCTCCTTTTCGGCCGAGGAGCCTCAACTGGCGAGCGTCTTTCAGCCCTGCGTGCCCCTGCAACTCGAGATCACGCGCGAGGGCCAGCGGGTCTGCGGAGATATCCGACGTGCCCGTCGGCAGGGCCAGCCCCCATGTGCCCGCGCACACGAGAACAAGAATACATCCAACACGCCTGGCGGCAATAGTTGCGCTCATAAGGTTACCAACGTTTCGGCTTCTGGAGCCTGCCGGAAAGCAGCCGCGCAATCAAGAGCACATTGCTCCGAAGTCTATTATAATGAAGACTTGTCCGTGTTTTCAACTTTTTTCAGCCCGACTCGAGCGTGAGTTCCTTTCGAGAATGCCACGAAACGCCGGACCAATGCGCTCGGTCAAAGCCCGATGATGCTCGGAAAAACCTTGCCCACACCGGCCCCTGTGCTATAATAGAACATATGGTTGTCAAGTGGTTGTCATGTGCTATCAGCCCGGGAAGATCGCAGTTGCCGTGGCGGCTGTGCAGGCGGCGGGTTGTCGTTGTGTTCTTGATGTGCTTTTCGGCATCGGCCGCTCTCGCGGGCGAGGCGGCCGACACACCCGATGCCGCCGGTGGCGGGCGCCGGCTGCCCTTTTATGCTTCCGTGCTGCCGGCCGATACGGTGGCCGTCGTTTCGGCGTCTGATCTCGAGGGGATCGCCAAAGGTGCCCGGACGTCGTCTTTTGGCAGGCTGATTTTTTCGGACGCGGCGCTGGCAGCGGCTGTAGAAGGCAGGCTCCGGCGGGCGAAAACAATTCTCTCGGTGATAACGGCATTGCCCGGCGCACGGCGCGACGCCCTGCTCACGGGCGGATGCGCCCTCGCACTCCTCGCGGCCCCCGCGGATGCGCCCGGCAAAACACGCATCCCATTCTTGATACTGCTGGACCTTTCCGGGCTGAATGCCGAATCGCGAAACGCCCTCGAGGGCTCCCTTCTGGCCGCACTGCGATTGGCGCTCGGCGACAAGGCGGATTTTGCCGACGAAGCCGTTGCCGCTGATGATGCGCCCGGCACGGGGCGCGGACGTATCATCGGGAGAGTGCACGAGATCAAGCTCGGCGAGCAGCCGGACCAACGCTTTGCGATCGGATTTTTCGATGGCCCGCCGGCGGATGAAAACGGCGACGCAACCGGCGCCACACTCATCGCCGGGGGCAAGGCAGACGTAATGGCGGCATTCGGAAACGTCAAAGACGACGGGCCCAATCAACTCGCCGACAATCCGTGGTTTTGCCGCATCATCAAGGAACTCAAGCCCGGCGTGGGCCTGGCCGGATACGTCAACGTCGATGAACTGGTACAGCAGTTGGACCTCCGCCGGCCCGAGGCCCGCCGTGCCGACGTCCTCGCCCGGCTCGGCGTCGGCAACGTCCCCGCCCTCGGCTTTCACACCAGGTTCGAGCCCGGCCCCGCGCCCGCTGAAGAAGCCGGAAGAGTCGTCGATACTCTTTTCGTTTCGCTGCGCCGCCCGAGGGTGTCGTGGGTGGAATTCCTGCCCACCAGGCAGGCCGACCTCGGGAGCGCCAGGTTCGTTCCGAAAGATTTTGATCTATACGTGTCGGCTTACCTCGGGAACGGCGACAACGTGTGGGACGGCATCCGGAGTACCCTCGGCGACGTAGGCGGCGCCGCTGCGCTGGAGTGGTTCGACAACTGGGCCGGGAGCCTCGAGATGCCCCTTGGCATCAGTATTAAAGACGACATTTTCAGATCGATCGGCGGCGAGATGTTCTTCGCGATCGATCTCGACAACCTTTCCGAGAGCATCGCAGACGGCGGAATCGAGGCGGAAAAGACCCCTTACATCTTCGGTTTCCGGACGGCTCAGGCCGATGTCCTGGCCGGAGCCCTGGATCGCGTTTTGGAATCGGAAATGATGTGGAATCACATGGGGTTTGACAAGGAGCATTACAAGGTTGGCGAATATGAGCTGACGAAGCTATCGAGCTTTGTCGAGCCGCGTTACACCCAAGGCTACGCCTTTGTGGACGGCTATTTCCTGTTCTCGCCGCAACATGCCGCAGTGGAACAAGCCGTGGAGGCATATCGCGGCGACGGCAGCCTCGCGGCCGACCGCGCTTACGCCGCCCTGAGGGCGACCACGCCCGGGAAGACGAAT
This sequence comes from Planctomycetota bacterium, assembly GCA_013202185.1. Lineage (GTDB taxonomy): Bacteria > Planctomycetota > PUPC01 > JABMSA01 > JABMSA01 > JABMSA01. Next base: position 2,125 of record JABMSA010000083.1, on the reverse strand, counting down.
GTCGAAGCGTTCCTCCGGACGTCGGTGTTTTGTCGCGAGCTGCTCGACGCCTACGCCCCGTGGCTTGAGGAGCCCCTGCGCCCCGCCGCGCAGACACTGCTGGCGAAGGCTGACGAGCTGAGCGATTCGGTTGTCTCGATAACAATGCGCGACGACGGCATCCTCGCCGTAGCGTCGTCGCCGATGGGCGCCGGCGCGGCGGTGGTGTCGGCACGAAAACTCAAGGACGCCTCCCTCCGCCGGAAACTTGCCTTTGCACGCGAGGGGCTCGACAAGGCCGCCGCGGCAATCGACCGATACTACGCAGTTCACCACAAGTTTCCCAGGTCCCTCGATGCGCTCGTGCCCGAGTTCCTGCCCGATGTGCCTGATGATCCGTTTGCGGCGTTTACATGGCTGCGCCTCTTGCTGCCGGTACGATACCGCTGCCGCCAGCCGAATACCGCCGGCGAGCGAGTTCTGCGCGCCGGGGGCTATGTGCTAGCGAGCAACGGCCCCAACGGGCTGGCGGACTTCGACGTGAAAATATTCGCCCCCGCCTCGTGGTCGAAGACGTTCGAATCAAACGCCGCAGCCGACGTTGCCGCGATGAAAGCACAGGTATACCAGTTCCGAAAGGAACTTTACGACGACGAAAGGCGCCTCGACGACGAAGGCGACATCGTAATCGTGCACATCGTCAAACCCGAAAATGGAGGCGCCCGATGAAAGCAAGTGCCATGGTGATAACGGCCGTTGCGCTCCTGATGCTTCCGGCGTTGGGCGCAGAAGCACAGCACGTGACCATCGCCTCGACGCCGCCGGGCGCAACCGTTTTCATCGACGACACCTACGCGGGAACTTCTCCGGTATCGAAGGATCTTGCCCCGGGCAGGCACCTGGTGCGCCTCAAGCGAAAAGGCTGCCGCGACTGGGCTGCCGAGATCACAGTGCCCCTCGATAATCCCAGGATCGACGTGGCGCTCAAAGCCCTCAAGAAGGGCAGCATAATGGTCACGTCGGACCCGCCCGGGTGCAACGTCTACGTAAACGGCCGCGACGAAGGCATAACCCCGCTGCTCATCGCCGACCTCCCCGACGATCTCTACAACATCCGGGTTCAAAAGCCCAACTACGCCGAGTACCAGGAAACCGTTGAGGTGGCCGACGGTGCGGACGTGAAGCTGCACGCCGAGTTGCAATCGCGCGTCGAGCCGCTCTTCCGCGAGAGGCTTAAGGAAAAGCCCGGGCACCTGCCGAATTACACCAACCTGGGCCACTATCTTCTGCTCGAGGGCAAGTGGGACGCGGCAGCAGAGGTTTTCAAGCAGGGCGCGCTCGTGGCCGAAAAGTGCAAAGGGCAAGACCGCGACGTCCTGCGGTTTTACCAGGAGCTCAACAAGATCTACAAGTGGCAATTCAAGTTTACCGAGCGCCCCAACCTGCCGAAATTTCGCGAGCAATTTCGCCACGTCATCGAGTTTGCCATCGAGCACGGCGCCATGCACCACAACTTCTACAAGCAGCTTGTAGCGATGTACGCTGCAACGGGAAACGCCGAAGCGATAGCGACGCTCGTCGAGCGGATGCACGCGGCCGACCCCGCACGGCACGTTCACAGGGAATTCGGCATGCTCTACCTCAGCCGCGGAATGTCGAACAAGGCCATAAGCATGTTCACGCGCGCCGTCGAAATCAAAGACTCATTCGCCTCCCGCTATGCCTTGGGCTCCGCCTACCAGCGCAGGGGCCAGTATGCCGAGGCACTCAGTGAATTTGAGCGATGCGAAAAGATGGAGGCGTCATCGCCGGAACAACGCAATCTGATGCAGTCATTGGCACGATTGTATTACCGAACGGGCGAACACGAGAAGGCCCTGAAGCACATCGACCAGTTGCTCGAACACAGTAAAACCGGCGAGCACATGATGCTCAAGATATACATCCTCATGAAAGCCCGCAAGCTGGAGGAGGCCAAGCAGCTCGCCGAGGAATTGGCAAAGACCGCAACGATGCCCAAGACCAGGAGCGACGCTCAACACGTCCTTACGAGCATCCACGGCCTCATCGAACTCAACGAGGCCCCGGAACAGTAGGACATGTGGGTCTGGGGGTCAGTGGGGCTGTGGGTCAGTGGGTCTGTGGG
>JABMSA010000009.1 GCA_013202185.1 Planctomycetota bacterium | reverse complement strand
TCCGCCAGGAGGATATGCAGGTGTTTATCAACGGTAATCTGGTGGCCAAGATTACTCCTTCAGGCTCAGGCGGGAAGGAAATCGACATTCCATTGAACGATTATGCGTTGAAACTCCTCAGGAACGGTCGCAACACTCTGGCCGCGACCTACAAGAACACCTGGCGATGGGGCCGGTATTTCGCGCGCCAGGAGACCGATAGCAGAAATAGCGTCTATAATAGCGGTGTACATTTAATACTTGAGATGCAAGAGAAAGAGTAATGATGAAGAATAGAAAGTCTGTATCCAAAGCGAAGTTGCCGGTTGCGATCTTATTGGCGGCGTTGACCGTTCTCGTCGCAAGCAGCGCGCACAGGGCTGAAGCCGCCTCCAAAGCGCCGGTAAACAAGAAGAAGCTGAGGATCGTCTTTCTCATGGGACAGTCGAACATGGTGGGGTATGCCCACCCCTGTACGGCCTGGTACCTGACCCAGCCGATTTACGTTCCCCCGCACAAGACGGCGACAGTCAAGTCCAAGCTCTACAACCCTGGCCAGTTTTACTGGCAAGGGGTGAGTTTCGCGCGTGGCAACTCCGAGGAATACAACGCCAGGGGCAAAGCACTGCTTGCGGAACGCAAGGAAATCATCAAACTCTGGCGCGGGCGGGTCTATGCAAATTTCAGCAGAGCGGCGAAAGCATCGGGGAAGAAAAATGAATGGAAGACTGAAGAATGGGGGCCGGCGCCCGTCGATGAGAAAGGCCATTTCAGATCGTACATGGGGAAGTTCCTGACCAAGAAAATTGCTGAGCAAGGAGTCTTCAAGCGCATAGAGGAGCACATCGAGTCACCGGAGAACAAGCTTCATCCCAAAGTGGCGGTTGGGCTGATCGCCAAGCGCGACGAACCCATCGCAGACAACATCAAGCGTGTGCGCGAGATCTTTCTGAAGGACACCAAGCCCGAAGATTTTGACGGTCTTGATGAGGCCATAAAGGCTGTGGGAAGGATAAACCACAAAAACCGGATGGCTTATGCCGAGCTGGTAAGAAAACACATCAATCTGCCGATCGCCGATCGCACCCGGATTTCTGCCCTTGGCGCAGTCTCGGGCGAACCGACGGACAACAAACCGGACGGAATCACGCACGGCGTGCTTTCCCTTGGGTATACGAAATTTGCAACGAATTGCGGTCCAGAATATCCATTTGGCATCAGCTTCGAGCGCATGGTAGACGGCCCCGTGCTGCTGATCAAATGCGCCTGGGGTGGAAAAAGTTTGAGTGGTGATTTTCGACCGCCCTCATTGAACACTGAAGAAAAGCCGACCGGCAAGTTCTGGAAACTCGCTACGGAGCACATCCAGAAGGTGTTGGCCGCCCCGGGCAAGTATCATCCTGATTACGATCCGAAGGTAGGATATGAGCTGTCGGGCCTGGTCTGGTTCCAGGGCTGGAACGACAAGGGCAACAAGGACTATGGCGAACAGCTCGTAACCTTTATCAAGGACTTTCGCAAAGAAGTGAAGGCGCCTAAGCTGCCAGTCGTGTGCGGCCTGCTCGGTCACAGCTCCTGGAAGCAAACCACCTTTGACGGTGACGTCAATAGCGGCATGCTCTATGCCTCGAAGCACACCGACCTCAAGGGAACGGTGGACATTGTGAATACCGTCAAATACTACCCCATCGAACTTGGCTTCAAGGGTTTGGTAAAGGAAGCCTACGGTGAGGACAGCCAGGAGTACAAGAAGGCCGAGAGCATCATCAACCGCGCAGTCAGCAAAGACCCCGTCCATTACCACGGCAGCGCCAAGTTCTGGTACCTCACCGGCGACGCCATGGCCCGCAAATTGGCGAACCTTATGGCCGGCGGGGCGCCCACCATCCACAAAGAAGCCCAAGAGATATTGAAAACGGAAAAGTGACAGGAAAAACCTCAATGCGAAAACTCATCACTACCGCAGTGTGCGCGTGTTTTGCGATAACTGCAGCCGCTGCCGATAAACCCGCCAGCGTCGTCCCCGACCTCACCAAGGGAGGGAAACTAACGAGGATAAACAAGCGCTGGGTGGGCCCGGTGGGCATCTATTGCGGGTCCTGGCGGCCGAGGCATAGGTCGGATGACCAGAAGTATGTCCGGCAGCTCCTGGTG
>JABMSA010000082.1 GCA_013202185.1 Planctomycetota bacterium | reverse complement strand
GGTTCAACTCCAGTTCCGTGTGTTCCGTGGGCCTTACTTCTGCACATCCCATTGGTGGTAACGGTAGCTTTGACTCACAATTAGAGCGGTCCGACTTTAAGAGGCGTGGGAACGCCTTGTCGCCGCAGACAGGCGACGCGACGCTGAGGGCCGAGCCTGACCGGCGGACCGACCTTCAAGCCCCGAGACTTGTAAAGCCCGGCCCTCGGGATCGGCCGACGGGTCATCGCAGAAGATCGAGAGAACAGGAGAAAGCACAGTGCTTTCTGCATCATTCAGACAGGGAATTATAATTGTCGTTGGATAAGAGCGCCGATTCTCGCGCCCAGAGCATCGCGCCGGAGGGAAGAACCTCCCCACTGCTGGAGAGGGATTCCCCACCGGAGTAGAGGCACGTGCATCTGATGCCTGACGGAGCGCGGAACTTGTGAGCCCAAAATATGGTTATACAACAAGACGAATTGGAGCCACAGGAGGCGAGTTGCTGATGTAGTGCGTCCGGGCGGCATGTGGCACGGTATTTGCATATAGTGCAATAGGAGTTTTGCCAGCGGTGTGCCTTCAAGTGTAGAGCAAATTCTATGGAAGCGGCTGAGAAGCTGGCGCTGGTGATCGATGATGAAGAATCGATGCGTGACTCGTGCCGGCAGGTCTTGGAAAAAGCGGAATGGCAAGTGATAACGGCCCCCGATGGGGCCGCCGGCTATAGGCTCTACCGTGAATGTGCCCCGGATATTGTGTTCATTGACCTGAAGATGCCCGGCCTCAGCGGCATGGACTTGCTGTCGCGAATAGCCGCGGAAGACCCATCGGTTGCGACGATAGTGATCACAGGATACGCAACGGTGGAATCGGCCGTTGAGGCGATGAAGCAGGGGGCCTACGATTTCCTGCCGAAGCCGTTCACCTCTGCTGAGCTGCGGGTGGTGGCTTGGCGGAATCTCGAAAAGCGCCTGCTGTTCATAAAGAATCAACGCCTTCAAGCTGAGAAGGAACGCATGCAGGAGAACTTCGTCACATTGGTCTCACACGAGATGCGAGCGCCGCTTGCGGCCGTGGGCCAGTACATCGAGGTGATTCTTGCCGACCTGGCCGGACCGCTCGCCGACAAGCAACGGCAGATACTTCTGCAGATGCAGCACAAGACCGAATGGCTGATGGCGCTTGTGAAGGAATGGCTGAGCATGTCGCGCATCCAGGGGCGGATCGCCCTGGCGGACAGCGAGCCGTTCGACATCGAGCCGCTTGTGCACGAGGCGGTTGACCTGGTGGCGCCGCAGGCACGGGAGCAGCGGGTGCAGATCAGCGTATCCGGTTCCGGTGGGCCGGCCCGGCTGGAGGGAGACCGCGAGGCGTTATTGCACGTATTCCTGAATCTGGTCAGCAACGCCGTGAAGTATAATCACCATGGTGGCGAGGTGCAGGTAGCCGTCGAGACACGGGCCGAGCAGATGGTTGTGACCATAAGAGACAACGGCTGGGGAATATCTGAAGAGGATATGCCGTTTGTCTTCGACGAGTTTTACCGCGCACAGACCGAACGGATGCCCAAGACCACAGGCACCGGGCTGGGGCTTTCCATCGTGAAGAAGTTGGTCGAGGCCCATCACGGGCGTGTGACAGTCGACAGCGCACTCGGAGAAGGCACGACCTTCACAGTGTATCTGCCGCTCAAACAGCCACGAAAGGTCGCCGCTTCGGAAGCACCATGACAACGCACTTCATCACCGACGCGAATCTCACGGCCCTGCTCGACTCCCTGGCGAAAGAAGGGCTGGTGCTCACTTGCAGGACCGCTCCGGACAGTGAACATGTGCTGTATGCCCCCCACGAGCAGGGAGATGCGTTCGAGTACACGGGCTTTCGCCCGGCGCCCGCCTTGAAGGGCTTGCTCTTTCCTCCCCAGGAGAAAGTGGGCGAGTATCCGGCAGCATCGGCGGAAGCCCCGGAGCCCGCCGCGCCGCCTGTGGTCGTGGGGCCTGCGAACTGCGATCTGAGAGCCCTGGCCTCGCTGGATGCGGTCTTTATGGCAGACGACTTCCGCGACGGTTTCTATACCGGCCGCAGGGAGAAGCTGTTTGTCATAACCCAAGACTGCACAAATCCCCGCCTCACGTGCGCCTGCACGTGGCTCGGGCTCAAGCCCTACCCGGAAGAAGGTTTCGATCTCAACCTGTCCCAGGTTTCGGGTGGTTACGTCATTGAGGTGGGGTCCGAAAAGGGCAGAGAATTGCTCGGCAGCCATTCAAGTCTCGTGGGGGACGCGACGGAAGAGGCACTGGGCGAGCGCGACAATCGCCGCGCCGAAGCGCAAAAAGCCCTGGAGCAGATAAACGAAGAATACGCACTGGGTATGACGCGCCGCGAGCTTCTGGCTCTCGGCGACGCCGCGGAGGCATGGGCATCCAACGTCAGCACGTGCGTGGAATGTGCGGCTTGCCTGTTTGCATGCCCCACGTGCCATTGTTTCCTGCTGTACGATCAGAAGGCGGGCGACAAGAACGAACGTGTGAGGGTTTGGGACGCCTGCTCCTACGGCGGCTATTCGCGCATGGCGGGAGGCGGCAACCCTCGGCCGCTCCTCATGGACCGCTTCCGGCACAGGTTCATGCACAAGTTCGACTATTTCCCGGAGAACAACGGATTCGAGATGTGCTCAGGGTGCGGTCGCTGCATCGAAGGGTGCGCCGGAAAGATAGATATGCGCAAACTTTTCAAGGCCCTGGAATCGTCGGTGAACGCATCCGACAGTTAGGGACGCTCTTGCCCCGCGGCAAGCAGGAAAAATTGATGGAAAATCCCTACTTCCCCAAACCGGCCGTCATCGAAGACGTGATCGACGAGACACCCACGATCAAGACGCTGGTCATCCGCCCCGACGAGCCTGTCGCCTTCAAGGCGGGGCAGTTCATGCAACTTACCGTGCCCGGCCTGGGCGAGGCGCCGTTCACGCCGTCGTCTTCTCCCAAGGTAGCCGAACGAATGGAGATAACCATTCTGCGTGCCGGATGCGTAACACAGGCACTGCACGAAATGAAACCAGGCGATGCCGTGGGTGTGCGAGGTCCATTCGGCAAAGGCTATCCGCTGGCGAAACTCGAGGGCAAAGAGGTGCTCGTGGTGGGCGGCGGCGTGGGGCTTGCCCCCTTGCGGTCGCTCCTCTTTGCGCTGTTCGATAACCTCGGTAAGTACAAGAGGGTCTCGATAAAGTACGGAGCACGCTCACCCGACGAACTGCTGTTCCGGAGGCTCTTTTCCG
>JABMSA010000081.1 GCA_013202185.1 Planctomycetota bacterium | reverse complement strand
GTCTGCGCGCTATGTGGTGAAAGGAGATGATCTGATGAGGAGGATTCCGGAGGGCATGGCAATGCGATCCAGAGGGCGGGCAACGCCATTTCCGCCATAAGGCGGGGCGGCCCGCCCCTACCTGCGCCCATGCCCTTTTCCTTCTTGCCGCGCGGCGGTTTGCCATGTGGCACGGGGATGTGTCCGGCGCCCGGCCGGGGCGCGAGACGGACTCTCGCGTTACATTGCCCCGACCCCAACGCCAAGCGCCTCTTAGCCCGAAGGGCGAAAGACGCCTAGCCACGGCGCGTGAGCCCGTGGAACGCGTGTCCTCAAACCCAAGAGCCCCCGCAGGGGGCGGTAGAACGGATCGACGACGAGGACCGCGCGCACCCGCAGGGCACGGGCTCCGTTGCCCATTATCATTTCAATCATGTGCGGGCCGTAGTATAATCTGTGGTGTGTTGAGTCGGCATCGGCTCTCGGTTCTTTCTTGCGGTCGAACACGAGGAGAATGTGATGAAGACAACAGTGCTCACGGCGATTGTGCTCGCGGGGGTGTGCGTTGCATGCCACGCCGCCGAGGAAGTGAAGGTTTACGAAGGTGTGGTGAAGATCCTCACGGGGCCCGCGAAGCGTGACGCAGGGACCCCGCAGATGCGCCCCGAGGATTTCAAGCCCGTTGAGCATCCGGCCGTGTATATCGAGAACGAATACCTGCGGTGCTGCTTGCTGCCGCAGATCGGCGGGCGGGTTTACGAGGTGTACAACAAGGCGTCGAAGTCGCAGGTTTTCTACGTCAATCCGTACCTCGAAACGGACGCTAACAGCTTCGCGGGCGGGGCGTGGAACCTGGGCGGCGTGGAGGTGAACTTCCCATACTTTCATCATGGAAACACCTACAACGAGCGCTGGCAGTGGGCGAGAATCGAGCGCGCGAACGGCGCCGTCGGCGTGGTGATGAGCCATACGTCGCGGCCCACGATGCAGCGTGCCGTCTTCGGCGTGTTGCTCCGGCCGGGGGTGGCGCGCGTCGAGTTCGAATATCGCTTCGAAAACATGAATCCGTATCCGTGGGGCCTGGCGGCGTGGATCGACACGATGCACCCGAAGACTATGGAGACGCAATTCATCATGCCGTCGCCGTGGATGGCCGGGCACGGGCACAATAAGTTCCGCACGCACCTGGAGCCGTGGCCCATGCGCGATGGCGTTGATTTGTCGTGGCAGAAGAATCTGCGCGACACCCTGAGCGAGTTTGCGTTTATGCCGCGACGGCGCTTTCACGGCTGCTACGAGCACGCTACGGATCGGGGCGCGGTGCGGATATTCGATCCTGAAACGCTGCCCGCCGCGAAGCTGTGGACCCAGCCGCCCCCCCTGACGCCCGACCAGTACTACCAGCATTTCGAGATATGGACGGCCACCTCTGCCGTGATGGAAGACCCGATCCGGCAGGCGGAGCTGAGCTGCCACACCGCCGCCGACTCGTGGTACCAAGCCTGGGGCATCGGCGGATACGTCTCTGCAAATGAAGACGTGGCCATAAACCTGGTTCGCCTGGACGACGCCCTCGCGAGCAAGGACGCCCCCACCGGCGCCGCACAGCCCAGGAACACCCCCCTCCTCGTGGGAGTGTACGGGACGAAGAAGATGCCGAATTGCGCGGTGAGCCTGCGTGTGGGGCACGATACCTTCTACCGGCGGGTGATCAACATCGATCCCGCCGCGCCGTGGAAAGACGAACTGCCGGCGCCGCTGGGCGAAGTGACGATGGAGGTGACCGCGCCGGACGGTCGCATGATCGCCCGGTATGAGCTTCGAGAGGACGAGCTGCCCATCGAACAGTGGATCATGCCGAAAGAACCGCGCTGGCAGGGAGGCATAAACAACGTTTACCACGACGAGGACTATTCGACGCTGTGGCGTTCGCGCGGGCATTTCTTCGACGGCGCCATCGGAGGATACCGCGCCCTGCTGAAGAAGGACCTCGAGTCGCCAAAGCTGATGATCGACCTGGCGCGGGTGTATCTGAAAGATGAGCAGGTGCGGCTTGGCTCGTGGTATCGCGAGTCCGGCCCCGAGGCCGACGCAAACGCGGCAAGGCGCCGCGAGAACGACCTCGAGCTTGCCATCGAGCATCTGCAAAAGGCGTTGAAGCTCGAGCCGCGGCACGGCCGCGCACAATTCTACCTTGGGCTGGCACTCGAGCGGCAGGGCAAGAAGGCCGAAGCGGCTGCGGCGTATCGGGCGGCACTCGACTACGGCGTTCCCACGCTGCGGGCGGCGATGTATCTGGCGCGCCTCACGCTCAAGGACAACCCGGCAGACGCCACGGTCCTGGCACATCGGGCCGCCGATGCGTATCCGCAAAGCACAACCGCCAAGCACGTGCTGATGACGGCCCTGATGGCCGCCGGAAAACATGCGGAAGCGGCGGACGTCGGAAAGAAGCTCTATGAATATGACCCGGCCGACCCGCTGACGACGGAACTGCTTACGGAAGCCATGCGAAAAACAGATGGCGAGGCCCTGTCGGTAGAATACTCGACGGTCGCAAGGCAACTCGAGCAGGATGCCGAGACGAAAAAAGCCTTCGAGGCGGACCTCCGCTGGCTGCGCGGCGAGTGAAGGCTGGGCCGGAAGCATCCTACCGGCCGAGCGCCTCGCCGTAGGCAATGGCCGCCGGCTTGGGGTTGCCTTCGAAATCGATGATCGCCGTATTGCTCGCGCACGGAAAACAATCGTGCCCCATCCACAGTAGTATGCCGCCGATCGCGGGGAAGCGACCGTTGCAGGCTTCGGCGGCCATGCGCAGCGCCTGGGCCTGGCGATCCTGACCCCACGCAACGTACTCCTCGAGGTCGTTCGGCTCGCGGCCGTGCTCCTCGGAAAACTAGGGACGAAAACTAGGGACGGTTACCTATTTATTCCGTGAAAACTAGGGACGAAAACTAGGGACGGTTACCT
>JABMSA010000080.1 GCA_013202185.1 Planctomycetota bacterium | reverse complement strand
TGGAGCGGGAGTCGTGGATGGGCACTAGGGAAACACTGCTCGATATGGTCGGATCTTGGGTCGGGGAGAGTCTGACACACGAGTCACGAGGCTTCCTGGAATGGGAGGCGAAGGACGATCGGTCAGAACTCCGGGCTCCCGATTCATGCCAGCACCCCCCGAACGTGTTCTGTCACGACGGGCCGGAGGGGTCCATCGAGATCCAAGTGTCGACGATTCACGGGGTGAAGGGCGAAACTCATGCGGCGACGTTGGTCCTTGAGACCTACCTTAACAGGAAGTACGACCTCAGGGTCCTGCTGCCCTTTCTTGCTGGAAATGGTGATCGGGAGCAGTTGTCGAAGAGCCCTGAGCTTCGCGGCCACATGAAGCGAGTCTTCGTTGGTATGACGCGCCCGACGGATCTCGTGTGCCTTGCCTTGCACGAGGGTCATCTAAGCGAGGGCGATCTTGAGGCCCTGCAGGCCTTCGGATGGCAGGTTGACGATCTGACAGTGGTAGAGGAGAAACGCTAAACTCCATGCGAGAGTCAGCCGGTTCAACCACCGTCGCCGCTTCCAGTGGGCACTGAGTCAATCCCATTTTGGGTTGAAATTCAGCGGCTTCGGGGTCCTGGTTCACGCGGCGTTCCCCTGAGTCATTACCCCCAACACCCACTGCAAGGCTGCTCGCAACTGCGGAAGATGCTCCCGTCCGCCTATGCGGCGTAGTCGGGTCTCGATGTCCACCAGCGACGATGCGAGACGCCGCTGCTTCTGCGACGAGTTGTTCCAATGGCTGACTTTCCCGTGGTGGCCTTGTGCGGGGTCTCCCACCCGCTCCCGTCACTCTCATCCGAGCGTTCGGAAGACCCTCTGCAGCGCAGATTCTTCATTGCATTCCGAGCGCTTCTGTCCATGTCGACAAAAACGTTCCTCGAGCTCGTGTGCGCTGCATGCATGTAGAATGCGTGGTCAACTATGTCGATCTTGGCCCGGCGGGCGGCCCAAGCCTCAGCCTGTATCGCGGATAGGACATCCTTGTTCTTCTCGATCTCTCCCGGCTGCAATCTGATGCGGGGGCGTCCCCAACGTTCGTCGTAGTCCATCGCGTAGAGCCCTGCGCTGTCCAGGCGATCCTGAGTTTCCTGCGACAGCTTCAGCCGTAGGCCAAGTCTGGTGAAATCCTTCTTTGGCCTAAAGAGCACGAAATTGCAGGCCTGGCGGCGAGGTTCCGATCCATACGCCGACGAGCCATTTCCCCTGAGGTACCGCCGGTTTCTCCTTTTCGCGGCTCACGCGCGACTGGGCACTTGATTCCAGATCATGAACAGGTGCAATATGAGGGCACAAGCGGGACAACCGGCCTTGGCCAATTTCCGGCTTTGGTCGATTTCATCCTTGACAAAATCCGCCAATTCTCGATAATAGCTGCCTATGTCTCGCACTGTCGGCCTGCCGCACCTGAGGAGCACGTGATAGCTTCGGTACCAGATGAAATCATGACCATTGACGAGTTGGCGGAGTATCTGAAGATCTCCAAGTCCACGCTCTATAAACTCGCCCAAGGAGGTGGCCTTCCCGGCCAGAAGGTCGGGAAGCGGTGGCGGTTCCACAAGGGAGCGATAGACGATTGGCTCAAGCAGCATCCGGTGCAGAACGCACGCGGAACACGAGCCGAGGGCCTCAGGGGATGAGTACGCCATACCACGCCAGATACTTTGCTCACGAGTTGACTCGCCAAGGAGGCGACGGCGTGGAGCGTCTGTCCCGCTCACTCTTCGACGCGTGTGTGGACTTGAATCCGCACCAGATCGAAGCCGCGCTCTTCGCGCTGCGATCTCCGGTCTCCAAGGGCGTGCTGCTGGCTGACGAGGTCGGCCTTGGGAAGACCATCGAAGCGGGGCTGGCGATCTGCCAGAGCTGGGCGGAGCGTCGCAGGCGCATCCTCGTCATCTGTCCGGCTTCCATTCGGAAGCAGTGGGCACTGGAACTTGAGGAGAAGTTCCACCTGCCCACGCTTGTGGTCGATGCGAAAACCTATCGCGAGGAAGTGCGAAACGGGAATCCCAATCCATTCCTGAACGACCAGATCGTCATCTGTTCAGTGCACTTCGCCAGCAACCGGGCGGCGGAGATCAAGCCCATCCCGTGGGACTTCGTGGTCATTGACGAGGCGCACAAACTCCGCAATGCCTACCGGCAAAGCAACCGCATGGGCCAGAACATCCGTTGGGCTCTGGCGGATCGCCGCAAGATTCTCGTGACCGCGACCCCGCTCCAGAATTCCCTCCTCGAGCTCTATGGTCTTTCGACAGTTATCGACGAGTGCATCTTCGGCGACCTCCCTTCCTACCGCACCCAGTATGTGAACGTCGGCGGCAATCTCAATGAGCTACGTGAACGGTTGCGGTCCTTCTGCACACGCACGCTCCGGAGCCAGGTCGTTGAGTACATCCAGTACACGGAGCGCCGGCTTATCACCCGCCCCTTCAAGCCGACCGACCAGGAGCACAAGCTCTACGAAGCCGTTTCTGAGTTTCTGAAACGCGACGACACCTATGCTCTTCCTTACCAGCAGCGGCATCTCACCGCGCTGGTCGTCCGCAAGCTGCTTGCTTCCTCCTCGCAAGCACTCGCCGGGACGCTCGAGGTGATGCGGAATCGTCTGATCGCATTGCGTGAAGGGGAGAGGGCTGAAGCCACCGTGGCCGAACGCATCATCGAAGATGAAGAGATCGAGGACGAGCTGCTCGACGAACTCTTGAACGGCGAGGCCGGCGAGACTGAGGACGAGAGCATCGCGCTTCCACAGCCTGCCATCGACAAACAGAAGCTGAACGACGAGATCGACGAGTTGGCGCGTTTCATCCACTGGGCGCGTAGTATTGGCATCGACACCAAGACCCGTTCCCTGCTCAAGGCGCTGAAAATCGGCTTTTCCGAGATGGAGAAGACCGGGGCGGCGCAGCGGGCAATCATATTCACGGAATCCCGGCGGACGCAACAGTTCCTGCGCGACTTCCTGGAGTCCAACGGCTACGCCGAGCGCGTCGCCACCTTCAATGGCACCAACAGGGAGCCCGAGTCTACACGCATCTACGAGCGCTGGCTGGAAGCCAACAGGGATAGCGGGCGGATCTCTAACTCTCGGCCTATCGACGTTCGCACGGCGATCATCGAGCATTTCCGCGATCACGAATGTGTCCTCATCGCTACCGAGGCGGCCGCCGAAGGCATAAACCTTCAGTTCTGTTCGCTCGTCATCAACTTCGATCTGCCATGGAACCCGCAGCGCATCGAACAGCGTATCGGGCGGTGCCATCGTTACGGCCAGAAGCACGACGTAGTCGTCATCAACTTCCTGAACGAGCGCAACGCTGCAGACCGCCGCGTCTACGAGCTATTGAAAGAGAAGTTCAGTCTTTTCACCGGTGTATTCGGCGCCTCCGATGAAGTGCTGGGTAGCATTGAGTCCGGCGTCGATTTCGAGCGGCGCATCCTGGACATCTACCAGCAGTGCCGCACACCCGAGGAGATCGAGACTGCGTTCGACGCCTTGCGCAACGAGTTGGACGAGACCATCACTTCACGTATACAGGAAACACGGAGGATCCTCCTCGAACACTTCGACGAGGACGTGCACGCTCGGCTGCGCGTGAACCTCACCGGTGCAAGAGAACAGCTCGACCGCGTCGGCCAGATGTTCTGGGTTCTCACGCGGTTCATCCTTGATCGCAAGGCCGTGTTCGACGATGCGGTGCTGGCCTTCAAGCTGACCGACTCCCCCTTGCCATCCGTCCGGCCCGGCACGTACCACATGATCTCCAAGGAGCGCGACAACGTCTCCGGCGAGTTCCTCTATCGGCTCGGGCATCCGCTCGGAGAGCATGTCATCAGCGTCGGAAAAGACTACCCGACGCCAGTGGTGAAGGTCAGCTTCGATGTTTCCAGTCGTCCGGCAATGGTCTCGATGGTCGAGGCGCTCAAAGGCAAGTCCGGATGGCTGATCCTTCAGCGGCTTACCATCGACTCGTTCGAACGAGAAGAGCACCTTCTCTTCTCTGCCTTCGACGACGCCGGCAAATCGCTCGACCAGGAGACTTGCGAGAAGCTCTTCAACTGTAATGGCCAGGTGCTGGACGCGCTCGATGTGCCGGAAGGGGAGAGGCAACGCCTCGCCGGCAACGCCAAGCGTCACGCGAAAGCCACAGTCAGCAAATCCCT
>JABMSA010000079.1 GCA_013202185.1 Planctomycetota bacterium | reverse complement strand
GTAGTAGGGCATGATCACGGCGACCTGGCAGTCGAGGTCATCGTGAAGATGCTTCGGCAGTGCGCCCGACACATCGGCCAGGCCGCCGGTCTTGGCAAACGGAGCGGCTTCGGGTGTAACAAAAAGTACTTTCATTGCTTGTTCTCTTTATAGTTCCACGTTTCTCAGAAATTCTGCGGCCCTCTCGGGTGGCACCGGGTTGATGTAGAAACCGGTGCCCCATTCGAAACCCGCGATCTTTGTGAGCCGGGGGATGATCTCGATGTGCCAGTGGTAGAGGTCGAGGTCTTCCTGGCCGAAGGGCGCGCTGTGCACGATGTAATTGTAGGCGGGATACTCCAGGGCGCTCTCCAGCCTCGCCAGGCCCTCTTTGAGCACCCTCGCCAGTTCACCCAACTCCTCGCGAGGCGTTGTCTCGAAATTGGAGCGGTGCTGCTTGGGGACGATCCATGTTTCGAATGGAAATCGGCTGGCAAACGGCTCGAACGCCAGGTAGCGGTCGCTGTCGACAACCACCCTCGAGCCCGATGAAGTTTCCTGAACGATCATGTCGCAAAAGAGGCATCTGCCGTGATACTGAAAGAATTCGCGGCATCCGGCCATCTCGCCGTTGACGGTTCTTGGTATCACCGGCGTTACGATGAGCTGCGAGTGCGTGTGCTCGAGCGAAGCCCCGGCAACTGATCCTACGTTCTTGAAGACCAGCCCGTATGCGAAGCGCTTGTCGTTTTTCAGGTCGTTGAGCCGCTCGCTGTAGCACCACAGGATCTCTTCGATATGCTCGGCGGAATGGTCCGTGAGCGACGTGACGTGCTCGGGCGTTTCGATGATGACCTCGTGCGCTCCTATTCCTCGCATGAGGTCGTACATGCCCTCGCCGCGCTTGTCGGGCCCGCCCTCTATCGCCAAGGCCGGAAACTTGTTGGGTACCACCCTCACCCGCCAGCCGCTTTCGTTTGCTCCGCGCGAGCTGCGATAGGCAAGGATTTCGGGGGGGGTCTTATCTTCGTTTCCCTCGCAGAAAGGACAAAACCCACGGCTGATTACCCTCGGAGCCGACTTGAAATCGGACGGCCGGGCGCCTCGCTCAGTAGCAATGATGACCCACCTGCGTATCACGGGGTCTTTCCTGAGTTCGGGCATTAGTGATCCTCCAAAACAAGATCGTCGGGGTGCGCGGTAGCCCGTGCGGCTTTCACTGTCTATTTACACCTGCCACATCACGCGTTCAAAGTCCTTTGACGGCACACTAAAAGTTATAATTGTATTCTCGGGGGCACGCTGAACAGTTTCATCATTTCTTTTGATTTCTGCAAAGAACTCGACCTCATCGCCTTCCTTGTAGCCCAACAGTTCGAAGGGACACGAGAGTTCGAGGATTCTCTTGAAAGCAACGGACTTGAGCATGATCGGCTCCTCCAGACCCTCACCGTTGAGTGTCATCTTGGGGAAGCCCAAGGCAAGGTTGCTGATGTGAAGAAACAGGTTGGTCTGCCTGTTCTTCAAGAAACAGATTCTTATTTCCAGAGGATGGGCCTCGCCGTCGACGGCTTCCATCCCCGGATCGAAACGCATGAATAGTGTCGTCGGATCGAACCCGAAGTATATGTCCGATACGATGATGTCCGACACACGATGCATGGCGCCCTGGTCTCTGCGGGAATCGTAGTGGCCGGCGGCCGCCCATTCGAAATAGCTGGTCTGTGTGCCGTTGACGGTCACTTGGAGGAAGGCCCGAGGCAACGTGAAGAGGCCGGTTCGGTCTACCTTGATTATCATGTTGTTGAGGAACTGCGGCGGCTCGTGACCCAGCAGGGTATGCACGTTCTTGAGGTGCTTCCTGAATAGCTCGTCGAAGGCTTCGTCGTTGCCGGAGAAGTGGTCGTCGCCGTACCACCAGAACCAGTCGCTTCCTTCGGCTATGTATATTTCTTCCCAGGCCTTTTCTATGGCGGCTTTTCGCACGGGGTCCGTGCCGTCCTTCATCGTCGTCAGGAATGCCCTGGTGTGGTGCAGGTATTCCCAGCCGGTGTTTTTCTCGGGATGGCCGACCCACGTGGCGAAGTTGTGGCTGATCCACGACCCGGGGAACAGCTTGCCGAGGGTCGTGCTCGGCGGGTGCTGCTCGAGGTAGTCGCCCACGCGCACGGTGTCTATCCATCCTTCGCAGCAGATTCTGCGATAGAGCGCGCGCAGGAAGTCGACGCCCGAGTTCGGGTAGTGCTCCCAGGCGTTCTCGCCGTCGAGGATCACGGCTACGAGGTGATCGCGCGATGGCGAGCTTTGCCGGATGTGCCACAGCCGCGTGAGGAAGTCGTTGGCCGCGTCTTCGGCCGACGTCCACTGGTACTTGAAGCCCACCAGGTCCGAAAGAAAGTGGTCGCGGAAGATCATGTTCATCGAGTGCGGGCCGGCCTCGGCACGGTAAGGCTGGTAAAGAACGTCCGGACGGTTGATCCTCTGGTGAGAATCGCGCGTCAGGTTCACATTCAGCGAGCGTGCGAGGATTTCTTCGTCGGTGGCCATCCAGGTGAAGCCTGCTTCGGCGGCGAGCGGGAGCATGTCGGGGCTTACCGATCCTTCCGACGGCCACAGCCCGCGTGGTTGCGCGCCGAATTTTCGGCGATAGTAGTCGGCGGCCATTTGCAGTTGGCGCCGGGCGTCGTTTTTCAGGTCGGCGCGGGCCTCGGGCAGGCGCATGCCGGGCAGGGCCGCGTGGGCCGAGCGCATGTCGCAAAGCAGCGGCAGGATCGGATGGTAATAGGGAGTGGTCGATATCTCTATGCGGCCGTCGTCCTGCAGTTGCTTGTGGCGGGGGATCACTTGCGCGAGGATCTCGAACTGTTTGTCGAGAACGGCGTGCTTGTCTTCTTCGGTGTAGTCCTTGCCTTTATCGATCATCTGCCGCAGGAGTTCTTCGCGGTCGATTACCAGCGGATGAAACCACGCCAGGTTGGCCCACACCTGGAGGTCGCGGATATCTTGCAGGCTGAACCGCTTGACTGCCATGCCGATGCTTTGGCGCTCGAAGTTGCGGAGCGCCAGCAACTCGCCGTAGCGCGGCTTCGACCGGACCATGGTTCTCCAGTTGGTCATGAAAAAGTTGTTGAGGATGAACCTGACTTCGTCTTCGTCGAGGTCGCCGGGCGCCTTGCGCGAGTGCTCGAGGTGCACGTCGGTGCATTCGCCGCTAACGTAGCTATCGAGCTGGTCCATCAGCGAGGGGACGAGGTTGAATGTTTGCCGGAGGTCGGGAAACTCATCGAGGATGTCGATCATCCCGATGTAGTCCTTTATGCCATGGAGCCTGACCCAAGGCATGAGCATCTTGCCGGTTACAAGATCCTTGTAGTAGGGCTGGTGCTGGTGCCAGAGCATTGCCAGATGAACTTTGTTCATAGATAAATGAGAGTTGACCGGGCTGCGGAAAATGAACGGCGAACGGCCCGCCCGCTCAGCGTTCTTTTTTCCTCACCAATGACGCGGAGGACAAGTCGTACGAGCTGCCGGAATTCACGCAGGAGCGCGGCAGGGTGTGCCCGTCCGGTCCGACCGGATGAGGCGCCGGCTGGTACAGCTCGTCCACTAACTGCCAACGATGGTCTTCCACCTCCGACGCTCCCACAGGCGGAAGCAGCACGGTGTTTGATCGAAGGATCGGATGGAAGCCGCCGTCGGATGCTCTGAGGCCAAGCTCGACGAAGTAGCTGCCGCCGCCGTTCTCGAGATTGATGTAGACGCTGCCGACGGCGCCGCCAACGCCGACGTCGAAATGGTCGTCATTTTCGGGATGCACGCGCACGACGAAAACCTCGCCGCCCGAGGCGGCGCGGGCGCGGCACGATAGCGTGTTTGCGGTCACTTCCCAGTAGCAGTAGAGCGTGAAGGGGTCTTGAAGCATCAAGCCGATGAGGTCCTGATTGTAGCGTTTGGGCAGTACGGGCGCGGCAGGTGCGCCGCATGT
>JABMSA010000078.1 GCA_013202185.1 Planctomycetota bacterium | reverse complement strand
CTACCACAAGAGAAGCGACCCGGCCACGATGTACGCGAAGAAGGAAATCGACCGCCTGAAGGAAACCGAAGAACTCGGCAAGCTGCGATACGTACGCATACTCATGCCGGCCGGCGATTGGGTAGCCAACGGCTTCCTCGAGCTTCTCAGCAGCGACGACAAGATGCCCGCGCTTGAGTTCGACGACGCGGCCACCGACATGGACAAGGGCACCTACGGAAGCTACATCGGCTTCGTCAATTATTACATTCACCAGGTCAACCTGCTGCGGCACCTGCTGGGCGAGCCGTACGAGGTCAAGTACGCCGATCCGACGGGCGTGATGCTTGCCACGCAAAGCCCCAGCGGCGCGGCGGGCGTGATCGAGATGACGCCATACGGCACAACCGTCGACTGGCAGGAATCGGCCCTCGTCGCATTCCAGAAGGGATACGTCAAGATCACACTGCCCGCACCCCTGGCAACCAACAGACCCGGAACTGTCGAAATCCTCCGCGACCCGGGCGACGGCGCCACGCCCGAGACCATCGTGCCCACGCTGCCCTGGGTGCATGCAATGCGTCAGCAGGCGATCAATTTCGTGAGCGCGGTCAAGGGCGACATCAAGCCGTTGTGCGAAGCCGCCGAAGCGATGGAAGACCTGAAGACGGCGCGCGAATACATAAGGCTGCTCACGGGCAAGTAACCGCACGCCAACCCTGGAGACGCCGCATGATAACCGAACGAGAAAACTGGCTGCGAGCGATCGAGTTCAGGCATCCCGAGTGGATTCCGTGCAGCGTGGACTTCCTGCCGATCATCTGGCTCACGCATCGCGAGAAGCTCGAGGAGGTGCTGCTGAGCCATCCGTTGATGTTCCCCGACCACAAACCCGGCTCCACACCCTGGAAAAAACTCTCGGACTATTACACCGCCGGCAAGACCACCACCGACAACTGGGGCTGCACCTGGCGCGTCGAGATCAACGGCGCCGAAGGCCAGGTAGTGGGGCATGCACTGGCCGACTGGGACGCCTTCAAGACGTTTCAGCCGCCCGATCCGCGCACCAAGGAGGAACGCGGCGACCGCGACTGGAACAAGGTGAAACAGGACCTCGCCGAAAGAAAAAGCAAAGGCAAGCTCGCCATGGGTTACGGCGGGCGGCTGTTCGACAGGCTCTATGCGCTCCGCGGTTTCGAAAACCTGATGATCGACATCGCAACCGACGACCCGCGCCTCACCGCGCTCATCGAGATGCTCACCGACCACACGGTGCAGGTGGTGGATTTTATCCTGGAGGCCGGCGCCGATGCGATCGCATTTCACACCGACATCGGCACGCAGCGGGCGCTGATGATCAGCCCCGAGAAATTCCGCAAACACATCAAGCCCATGTTCAAGACCATCTTCCAGCGAGTGCGAAACGGCGGCATACCCGTGCACCTGTCGTCAGACGGCCGCCTGCTGGAAATCGTCGACGACCTCATCGAGTGCGGGGTGTCGATGCACGACCCGCAAATCCGCGCCAACACACTCGAGGGAATCGAGCGGGCCTACAAGGGCAAGCTGTGCATCAACCTCGATTGCGACCGGCAGATGTTTGCGTTTTGCACGCCGCAAGACATTCGCAACCAAATCCGCGAGGCGGTGGAGCGGCTCGACTCGCCGGAGGGCGGCTTCATGATTTTCGCATCAGTGTGCGACGGCGATACCTCGCTCGAAAACATTCACGCAATGTGTAACGCAATGGAAGATTATTGTCTCAAAGGTTAAAAAGGTTAAAGGATTGAAATCATGCCTCTGAAATTTCGAAGAGTTCTGATCGCCGACGAACGATACGAGTCGGCCGGTGTGCTTGATGTCAATAACGACGGCATCCCCGACATCGTCTCCGGCGCTTTTTGGTACGAAGGCCCCGATTTCAAGAAAGCCCACAAGATCGGCGACGTGGCCGCCATCGGCGAGTACTATGACGATTTCTCGACGATCGCGATGGACATCAACGGCAACGGCAATATGGACTTCATCACCGGCGGCTGGTGGGGCAACACCATCCGCTGGCGAGAGAATCCCGGCGACCCCGAAAAGGAGTGGCCCGAGCACGTGATAGCCGAGTGCGGCAACGTCGAAACCACCCGCGCGTGGGACGTCGACGGCGACGGCCAAATCGAAATCGTGCCAAACACGCCCCCGCAGGCGCTCGTCGTTTACAAGCTCATCACCGACGCCAACGGCAAAGGCACCGGAGAGTTCAAGTCCATCATGATCCGAGAAGAATCACAGGGACACGGCCTGGGCTTCGGCGACATCACCGGCAACGGCAAGGGCGATTTCATCCTCGCCAACGGATGGCTCGAGGCACCCGCAGACGGCATCGAAGGCGAATGGAAATTCCACGAAGACTTCAACCTCGGCAGCGCAAGCGTGCCGATCCTCGTCGAAGACGTCAACGGCGACGGCCTCAACGACATCATCGTAGGCCAGAGCCACGCCTACGGCCTCGACTGGTGGGAGCAATGCCGCGACGGCGATAAGATCACCTGGAAAAAACATCCCATCGATCCGTACAACTCGCAATATCACGACCTCCAGTGGGCCGACATCGACGGCGACGGCGAATGCGAGTTGATAACCGGCAAGCGATACCGCGCACATTGCGGCAGCGATCCCGGCTCCGGCGACGACGGAGGAATCTACTACTTCAAGTGGAACGGCGAAACGTTCTCGAAGCAGGTAATCGAGTACGGCCCCACGCGCGAAGCCACCGGCTGCGGAATCTTCTTTGCACTGGCCGACCTCAACGGCAACGGCCGGCTCGACATCGTAGCGCCCGGCAAAGACGGCCTCTACGTCTTCTATAACGAAGGAATGTAACACGCGCGAACACCTGACAGAAAGGAGAATGCCATGCCAAAGATTGCAATGATCGGAGCCGGCAGCGTCATCTTCTGCAAGACGTTGATGTCGGATATGCTCGCCACGCCGGCGCTCGCCGGCAGCGAGTACGCGTTGATGGACCCGGCGCGCGGCCGGCTCGACAAGATGCACGCCTTCGCCGAGCGAATGGTCAAGGACAACAACGTCGACGCCAAGGTCACCAAGACCACCGATCGCCGAGAAGCGCTCGACGGCGCCGACTATGTGGTGATCATGATCCAGATCGGCGGAACGAAAGCCTTCGGCCACGACTACAACATACCGTTGAAGTACGGCGTGGATCAGTGCATCGGCGACTCGCTCGGCCCGGGCGGAGTGTTTCGCGGAATGCGCACCATTCCCGTCCTCGTCAGCATCGCAAACGACATTCTCGAGCTATGCCCCAACGCGATAATGCTCAACTACGCCAACCCGATGGGCGCGTGCTGCGCGGGCCTGTGGACCGTCGAAGGGCTGAACTTCGTGGGCCTGTGCCACGGCGTGCAAACCACGATGGACCTCATCGCAAGCTACACCGACTGCAAGAAGGAAGAGATAGATTACGTCGCAGCCGGCATCAACCACATGGCGTGGTTCCTCAAGCTCGAAAAAGACGGCAAGGACCTCTACCCGCTCCTCCGCGAAAACATGGAGAAGCCCGGCTACTACGTCAATGAGAAAGTTCGCGGCGAGGTGATGCGACACTTCGGCTACTTCATGACCGAAAGCACCGGCCACCTCTCCGAGTACCTGCCTTACTTCAGGAAGAACCAGAAGGCGCTCGATCTCTACTGCGACGAGCCGGATTTCGGAGGCGCAACCGGCGCCTACTATAAGTACGGCCTCATGCTCGAGGAGAAGTTCACCACGACCGATCCCCTCTCGATCGAGTCCACCGACCTTGGCATCCGCAGCGCCGAATACTGCTCGCGCATCCTGGAAGCGCACGAGACGGACGAAATCTTCCGCCTCAACGGCAACGTCCGCAACGACGGCTACATCACCAACCTGCCCGACGGCTGCTGCGTGGAGGTGCCGGCCTACGTCGACAGGAACGGCCTGCACCCGACGGTCATAGGCGATCTGCCATCGCAGCTTGCGGCGCTCAACATGACCAACGTTCTCGTCCAGGGCCTGGCCGTCGAGGCCGGCATCGCGGGCGATCCGGAGAAAGCCATGCAGGCCGTGGCGCTCGATCCGCTGACGGCGGCCGTGTGCACGCTCGCCGAGATCCGCGAGATGGTCACCGAGATGCTCGAGGCCGAAGCCAAATGGCTGCCGCAGTTCGAAGGCCGGAAACCGCGCCCGGCGCCCGTCATTTCCATCCCCAAGGACGTCAAGCGCGTCGAGGTGCCGCTGGATCCGGCCCTCGCCATCGCCAACCGCTTCGGCAAGCTGGCCGAATAGGCGGCGGAAGGCCCAATGGCATTTGACTTGAGGGAGGCGATCCGGGTAGGGGCGGGCTTCGCAGCTCGGCTGGGCTCTGGCAGCCGAGACCGAATCGCCCGCCCTCCTTCGCCTGAAGTCAATGTCGTTGACAGGAAAACGGCCTTGGTAGATGACGCGAACTGTTGTGAATCACATCTGAATCGTCCTCGTCGTCGTCCTCGATCTGTATTCGGAGATGGGCATTGTTCTTTGCCGGCGAAATGAATGT
>JABMSA010000077.1 GCA_013202185.1 Planctomycetota bacterium | reverse complement strand
GGGCTACATCTACGAAGAGCTGCTGCGGCGCTTCTCGGAACAAAGCGGCGAGGAAGCCGGAGAGCACTTCACGCCACGAGAAGTCATCCGCTTGATGGTGGAGCTGCTCGCAATCCCGATCCCCGATCGGCACCTCTCCATCTACGATCCGGCCTGCGGCACCGGCGGGATGCTGTCCGTGGCCCAGGAGTACCTCGCCGAGTTGAACCCCGACGCCACCCTGGAGGTCTTCGGCCAGGAGCTGAACGAGGAGTCCTACGCAATCTGCAAGTCCGACATGATGCTCAAGGGCCAGGACCCCGAGAACGTCAAGTTCGGCAACAGCTTCACACACGACGGGCTGCCCGACGACACCTTCCACTACTGCATCTCCAACCCCCCGTTCGGCGTGGAGTGGAAGACCGCCGCCCCGGCGATCAAGGCCGAGCACGAGGCCAGGGGCTACGCCGGCCGCTTCGGCGCCGGGCTGCCGCGCATCAACGACGGCTCGCTGCTGTTCCTGCAGCACATGATCAGCAAGATGAAGCAGCCCGAAGACGGCGGCTCCCGCGTCGCCATAGTGTTCAACGGCTCGCCGCTGTTCACCGGCGCCGCGGGCTCGGGCGAGTCCGAGATCCGCCGCTGGATCATCGAGAACGACTGGCTCGAAGCGGTCGTCGCCATGCCCGACCAGCTCTTCTACAACACGGGCATCTTCACCTACCTCTGGATCGTCACCAACCGCAAGCCGAAGCGGCGCCGGGGCAAGATCCAGTTGATCAACGCGGTGAGCCTGTTTCAGAAGATGCGGAAGAGCCTGGGCCAGAAGCGGCACGAGCTGAGCGAGGAGCACATCGCCCAGGTCACGCGGATCTACGGCGAGTTCCACCAGAGCGAGTACAGCAAGATCTTCGACAACGAGGATTTCGGATTCCGCAAGATCCGCGTGGAGCGTCCGTTGCGGCTGAAGTTCCAGGTCACGCCCGAGCGGATCGAGGCCCTCCGCGCGGTCAAGGCGTTTGAGAACCTGGCCACGTCGAAAAAGAAGAAGGGCTCGAAGGCGGCCCAAGCGGAGATCGAGGAAGGCCGAAGACAGCAGGAGGCGATCGTCGGGCTGCTCCAGGCGTACCGCCCTGACGACGTGTACATGGACCGCGAGGCGTTCGTCGACGGTCTGAAGGCTTCCGCTGCCGAGCAGGGGATCAAGCTCGCGGCGCCGGTCCTCAAGGCGATCCTGGCCACGTTCTCCGAGCGGGACGAAGAGGCGGAGGTCTGCCAGGACAGGGACTTGAATCCCGAGCCCGATCCCGAGTTGCGGGACTACGAGGAGGTGCCGCTCAAGGAAGACGTCCAAGAGTACTTCGCCCGCGAGGTTTTGCCGCACGTGCCCGACGCGTGGATCGACGAAGAGGCGACCAAGATCGGCTACGAGATTCCGCTCAACCGCCACTTCTACCAGTACACGCCGCCGCGTCCGCTGGAGGAGATCGAGGCGGACATCAAGGAGGTTGAGAAGGATATCGTCCAGATGCTGGCGGAGGTGACGGGATGATCCGTACCAACGACGAAGACGGTTTCCGCGAGCTTCCCACGGTCAACCGATGTGCGGTGGTGCTGGAGCCCACGGAAGTCTACCTGGCATGGGCCAAGGAGATCCCTGAGCCAGACGAAGGGTTGGAGCTGGACGACATCATGCAGGATTCCACCTGCTACTTGATCCCTGAGATCGATTCCGATCCCGAGAACTGGCTGCGGCGGAACTACGCCGCGATGTTCGTATCCGAGCTGGAGAGTTGGTGCACGGACGAGAGCCTCTGGCCTGAAGATCGATCCTTCAAGAAGTTCAAGCGGTTCTTCCGCGTGCGGTTTCATTCGATCGTGATCGACATGGGGAACGATGCGATTGTGAGGGATGCGGAATGAAGAGGACTTCGGCAGGAGAAAGCTTGCCTGGAGCCAGCAAGCCGTTCAGGAGGTATCCGCAGTACAAGCCGTCGGGTAGCCCTACTGCCAGATTACTTGTGCAGGCCGAGGCTTGGGTTTGCGCTAGGGCACTTGATTGCTGAAAGTTGGGGACTCAACGGGGTTTGCCGCGGAAACGCTGACGGGGCTAGCTTTGGAGCGCCTTTCCAGGTGATAATGAACTCTAATGGCTGAGCGTTGCGCAGCACGGCCGACTCGCTCTGGCCGTTCGAGACGGCGTGCGGGCGTGCCAAAGGCCGTGGGGAGGCCCAGCGAATCCTCCGATCCACCGAACCCGAACTCGCCGGAGCGTGGAGGACTTCGTGTTCAGGATCTTCAGGCGAAGGACAAGAGTCTTGGTCTGCTATGAAGATCGCAATTCGGAGGCGGTCGCGTATGCAGTGTGCGCCAGCGATAAGGATCTCATCCGCCTACGTCAGAATCTGGATGAGATCCTTATTCACTTATTCCACGCTTAATTCCATTGGGCCGTATGCCCGAGCATTTTGGAGTTAGCCCCGTGAAGCAGTGCGTCATCTGCGAATCAGTTTTGGAGGATGGCCGGCATGAGTGTCCAGCTTGCGGGTGGAGTCTATTTCGCAGCGCACCTCCCGATGCGAAGCCAGAAATCAAACACTACACCGGAAAGAAGAGAGCCAAGCCCGCGAGTGAGCGCAAGATGCTTGACGCAATGGAGGAAAAGCTACGCGGAATGACCCCAACCGGTCGCATGCTCTATCGTGCCGGTCTATTACCCGATGCTTCGGACCCGGCGGCTACCGAGCCTTCGCGTCCTCGACCCGCCAGCGAGCCTTCCCCGCCTCAACAAGGAAAGCAGACATATTTACGGAGGCCGAAAGACAACGAAGAGATGACTGGGGAATCAGTTGAACGCTCGATGGGGCGGGGATTTCGCAGCGACCGTTCTCGCGAGGTCGAGCGAGATGACTTCGTTGAGGCACTCGGTGATATTCTCGACGTTGGCTTGCTGCGGGATGCAACACGGCATCAAAGCGACAAGCCGATCGGAGAGCCCAAGAACTACGCTTCGAACGAGGCCTTCTGGAGTGAGTCTGTCGCTGGACACCACCGCGAAGGCCACCAGATCCGACTGGATAGGTTTCATCTAACCGAATGGACTCCATATTCTCCAGGACGATACCACACGCGCGAAGCTGCGCAGGCGCGAGCGAGGGCGGAAGAGCATTCGTCAATGACTCGAAGGGAGTACTTGCCCCTAGGCAAATATTGGTTCATCCGGATCTTGCGTACTTCGTCGCAACCTGT
>JABMSA010000076.1 GCA_013202185.1 Planctomycetota bacterium | reverse complement strand
TGCCTCGACGCCGGCGAAGTCGGCGTGGAGGAACTCGTGGTAGAGCGATATGGGGCCCAGGTCGGTTGTTTGCATGCATCTTGCCGATTGCGCCGGCCGCAGCTCGACGGGCGCTTCCAGCTCGCCATGCACCGTGCCGTCGAAGTGCATCCTTCTTACCTCGAGCGTGCCCGCGACCGGCTCGGGCGAGTCGTTGACCACCCACACGGCGATGTTGTCGGGTGTTTGTTCGAAGCAGACGAGCACGGGCGCGTAAGCGCGGCGGAGGAAGTAGAATGCTATCTTCGGCTCGAGGTAGTAGTCGATGGCGCTCCAGTAGAGGATGGGCCAGGCGTCGTTGAGCCGCCAGATCGTGTTGCCCCAGCAGCGCCTGCTGCCGTCGGGTGATCCGTCGGGCACACCCCTGCGCAGCTTCTCGACGCGCCGCTGGAGGTACTCGCCGTGGGCCGTGCCGAGAACGCGGATGAGGTCTTCGGCCGATGGCGGATGGCAGAATTCCTCGAGCGCCGCGACCTTGAGCCATGATCCGTCTACCGAGCGGTACGCCCACATCGGCGGCCACGCCGGCTGGCCGGGTGTGCGGATGGCCGGATCGTATCCGGCCGGCCACAGCTCGTCGTCGGTGAGAAACTTCTTCATGCTCGCCAGCGGCATTGCGCTCACGCGGCCAAGTTCGGATATGAACAGCGGCACCGACGCCTCGTGGCAAAATGTGATTGTGCTGTAATCGTGCCAGTCGCCCTCGAGGGGCCAGTTTGGCTGACGGCCGCCGTAGGGCGAGCTTGGGTGATACATCCGCGTCGGGTCCAGCCGTGCGCACGCCTCGGGCATGATTCCTTCGAAGAGTTCGCGTCCGACTTCCGGCTCGCCGCCGAACCGGAAGTCCCAGCTCATGTGATTCTCGTTGCCGCCCGACCACAGCAGTATGCACGGATGATTGCGCAGCCTCGCTACTACCCCCTCGACCTCCGCGCGGCAGTTGTCGTCGAACGCGGGCTCGCCGCAAGGGTGCATGCCGGCCTCGAACATGAAATCCTGCCAGATGAGAATGCCCCTGCGGTCGCATTCGGCGTAGAATTCCTCGGGCGGCACGTAGCCGCCGCCCCACATGCGAACGACGTTCATTCGGCCGTGCTGTGCGATGTCGAGCAGCCGCATGGCGCGGTCGTGCGGCCAGCAGTGCGTCATGCCTTCAGCCGGCGCCCAGCAGGCGCCTTTCAAGAAGATCGACTGCCCGTTGATCTCGAACTTGAACCGTTTCTCGCCCGTTTCGGGATCTGACAGTACCGGCTCGATGTGACGAATGCCGAACGTCACGTCGCGGCTGTCGAGCGTCTGGCCGTCTTGCACGAGGTCGACGCGCAGGCGATAGAGGTCGGGCGCCCCGTGTGTCCACGGCCACCACAGGCTTGGATCATCCAACTCGATGTTGATGCTGCCGTCAGCGTGGGCCGTGCCACGGGCCACCTCGTCGCCGGATGGAGACGCGAGTTTCCACTCGACGGACGCCGTGCTTCCGGCTGTCTGGGTCGTCACGCGCACGTTGGCCCGGGCGAAGTCGGGCGTTAGCTCGGTGCGCACGCAGAGGTCTTCGATCCAGGCGCGATCAGGCGCGTCGAGGATGACGTCTCGATACACGCCGACCTTGACAAAATGCGGCCTGGCGCCGAGGTAGGTTCCGAAATCGTTGGAGGCCTTGCGCAGGTAGTTGTTCTTCGAGATGCGGCCGACGTGTTCCGGCGGCTGCTCGACCTGGCCGACGAACCGCAACGGAGAGGAGAAGATGATGAGCAGAAGGTTGTTCTGGCGCGGCGGGGATAGGTGCTCGGCGATGTCGACGCAGTACTCGCGGAACATGTTGTCGAAGCTGCCGAGGTGCGAGCCGTTGAGGTAGACCTCCGCGAGGGTGTCGAGTCCGGCGAATCGGAGGAACACCGGGCCACCGGTGGATTCGGGGCCGGCGAACTTGCATGCGTAGGCCCAATCCTTTTCGCCCACCCATGCGCAGTCGGCGGCGTTCTTGCCGATGTGTGGGTCGGTGATCTTCCCATGCTCGAACAGGACATCGTGCACCTGCGCGGGCATCCTTGCGTCAAGCCATTGGTCGTTTGGCGAGGTCGCCTCTCGGGTGAGCTGGACGATGTCGGGCTTGTCGGTCTCGAGCTGTTTTATGAACCAGTTCTCTATGAGCAGTTGCTGTGTTCTCATTACGCTGTCCCTCGCGTTTCCGAGTTCTGTTCAGCTTCTTTCTTCCGGGGGGATGCATGTCACCGCACCGTCATCTTGCAGCTTCTTCTGCAATGAGGCAACGTCGAGGTCGGCAGGTCGACAGCCGTCGGCGATACACATTGCGGCGGCGGTGCCGGTAGCCTGCGAGATCGCCATGAGGGGGGCCATGCTGCGCGCCGATTGAAATGCGGGCTGGCTCGCCGAGATGCAGCGACCCGCCAGCAGGAGGTTGTCGAGGTCGGCCGGAACGAGGCTCCGGTACGGAATCTCAAAACCCAGGTGGTCGAAGAACCGACGCTTGCCGTAATAACCCGGTACGGGATTCGAAGACACTGCAATCGAGTCGGGCTGGGCCCGGCCGGTGAGGCAATCTTCTTCGGTGATGCTGTACAGGCCGACGACTCGGCGGGTTTCGCGCACTCCGATGGTCATTGCGGTTTCGACGAGCCGTGCGTCGGGGAATTGCTCTTGAAGACCTGCCACATGCTTGCGCACCTGGAGGCGCGTCTTGATTTCTGCCTCTGTCATATCATCGGCGTCGCTGCCGTCGAGCTGGCCGACGCCCGGTCCCCAACGGGTTGTGAAGCCGTTGATCCAGAGGCGGTACTGGCCGACCTGTGGATCAGGCATGCCTGCAACGCGATACATGAGGCTCATGCCCATCATGTGCTGGCCAACCTTCTCGACCTTTTCGTAAGCGGCCCCGGCCCGCGCGGCGAGGTCGCCGTCGCCGGTGGCGTCGACGTACATGCGGCCCTTGATCGCCTGCCTGCCGGACTTGTTTTCGACGACGATTGCGCTGACGTTTCGACCGTCGGCGGGTGCATCGCATAGCAACGTGTGGAGCATGATGTCAACTCCGGCTTCGGCGAGCATCTCGAGCACCACCTGCTTGAGCACCTCCGGATCGAAACTGACGGCGTAGGGGCATTCGCCGGGCTTAAGGTCGCCGAAGTGACCGTGAGCGGTGCGTGCGCATGCGTCGCCGGCCTTGAGCAGCCGGTCGATGAGTTCCTGGGGGATTCCTCGCACGGTCTGAACGTGGTTGGGGGGGTGTTCGTTTCGGAATCCGTTGAAGCTTGTCATCAGGCCGGCGGTGGCCATACCACCGAGAAAGCCGTAACGCTCCACGAGCAGCGTTTTTGCACCGGCCCGGGCGGCGGCCAGCGCGGCCATGATGCCGCCGGGCCCGCCACCTGCGACCACAACGTCGGTATCGCGAACAATCGGAATCTCGCGTGCCGGTTCCTTCAACACTTGCATTAGCTTGCTCCTTGCGTTTGCCCGTAGGGGGCGCTCGATGTGGTCCTCAGGGTTTGAGAAGATTGTAACATACGACAGTTTCTTCGCCGCGTATGTAGAGCTTGCCGTTGGCCATGGTAGGCTGCTGCATGTACCCCAGGTCGACGCCGTGCTCGACCCGGCCGAGCACCTTGCAGCCGGCCTTGGTGGCTTCGACCATTATCAGTTCGAACGTGGTAAGTGCAAAGATGAGGCCGTCGGCGATGATGAGGTGCTGGGCGCTCGCCCAATCCTTTCCTTCCCGGCTCCACAGCAGCTTGCCGGTGTCGAAGCTCGTGCATTGGAGGGCGCTGTTGCTGAAGCCATAGGCCGCTCCGTCGAGCACGGCGATGGTGTTATAGAGATTGCACTGGAGCTTTTCGCTGCGATATACCTGCCGTGCCTGGATCTTGCCATCCTTTATGTGCATCTGGAGGCAGGCAGAGAAGGGCGGAATGCCGTCGCAGATGAAAACCCGCGACCCGACGATCACGGGCGACGGGATCAGGCCGTAACGCGCGTTGGGCGAGTAGCGCCACATCAGCTCGCCCGTTTCAGCGTGCACGCCCCACACCTCGTTCATTGGTTTTCCGTATACGGAAATTATGACTTGCGGAATGCCTTCGATGATCTGGTAGGTGGGCGAGGAGATTCCGGAGCCCCTGCGGCCCGTCGGTGGGGCGGTCCACAGTATTTCGCCCGTCAGCTTGTTCGCCGCCGCGAGCGGAGGGAATTCTTCGTTCCTGCCGCTGTAAAGCGCACAGTAGATCACGTCGCCCACGATCAGCGGAGTACTGCACGATTCCACGCGTTCGAGGTCTTCCTTGCCGCGCCATATTTCCTTGCCGTCTTGCGCCTGCAGGCAGACGACCGTGAGGCCCTGCTCCTGGCCCGGCCTGTGCGGCACGAAATACACGCGGTCGCCGTCGATCACCGGGCTGGCGATCGGGTTGCCGCCGCCTTCCTCGCCCGCAAGCACAGCCTTCCACAGCGTCTTGCCGGTGCGGGGATCAAGGCAGATAGCCCACTGAGTGCCGTCGACCTCTGCAGCCGTAAAGGCTCGCCCGTCGGCCTCGACAAGCGCGCTCTTGCCTTTGCCGACGTCGACACGCCAAAGCTCTTCGGGCCCTCCCTCCGGCCACGTGCGCAGCAGCCCGACGGCGTTGTAGACGTTGTTGCCGTCGATCGGAATGAAGCTCTTGAGGTCGGTGTTCTCGGCTGTCACTTCTCGGACGGGCGTGAACTCGGGGATGACTATCGGCTCGGTGCGCGTCTTGAGCGTCTCGAGGGCGATGCCGAAATAGAATTTGCAGGCGGACAGATAATCGGCCTCCTCGCGCGGCCGACTCACGCTGCTGTCTTTCAGTGCGGCGGTTATGACTTCAAGTTTTTGTTTCATGAATTCGAGGTCGGCTTTCCCGCCGATTTGTGCCAGTGCCTGTGCGGCGGTGATGGCCGTTGTCGGGTCCTTGTGGCCCACCAGGTCTCGAAGGTGATCGTCGTAGCCGAACGTGAACTTCTCGTTCAGCAAGTTGGCGAGCGTCAGGAGAT
>JABMSA010000075.1 GCA_013202185.1 Planctomycetota bacterium | reverse complement strand
GTACATGAGTCGCGCATAACGAGGAATCACACACACCCTCTACTTGATGAGCTTGGCCAGTTGCTTTGCGGCCGCGGCGCTCTGCTTGCGGATCTTCAGCAGATACCAGCTTGCCAACGTTACTTCTGCGACACCGTGTCCGGATTCGCGAGTGATTAACCTGTTGAAATGCTCAGTTGCAGCCGGATCGGCGAAATGCCCGAGAGTCAGGGCGCCATAAGTGGCCAGTTCCGGATATGGGTTCTTCAGTAATTTGCGGGCGATTGGGCATACGCCCTTGTTCTTCGTCAGCAGAAGTCCCGCGGCGACCGATCGCGTTATGGCGGAGTATCGCCCGTTGAGGATCCTGCCGATGCCCCCGATTGCTTCGGGCGTTCCGAGATCCATGAGCAGTGTCGTTGCCTGTGCGGCCAGGAGGTGCTCGTGGGCCATGGTGTCCGTGTCGGGCTCCACCGAGGCGATGTACTTCAGCAGCGGGGCGACGTAGAAACCGGCTTTATCGCCCAGCTTGTCGACGTCCTTCTTGGCCTGTTGAAGGATGTAATTCACCGCGATCGGATGCCTGATCGCCAGGGCCTTGTCAACCGCTATCGATGATGCCGGACCGGGTTTAGCCCTTGCCAATTCGAAACTCGCCAGGGACGCAATGGGCAGCGAGCTTTTGGCGATGGCGGTCATGTATGGTTGGGCGTCGGCCTGTTCCACGATGATCCCCAGCGTGCGTATTCTGTAGACCATCGACTGTGACTTGCGCAGCGACGCGAAGATCACGGGCACGGATTTCGGATGTGCCGCCGCCAATGCGCGGCATGCCATGATACGAGTCTGCGCGGGGCGTTTGGGCGAGTCGATGACGATGCGGGCGAGCGGTTGGCCCGCGGTTATCTTCTCGTCGGCAATCTGAAGCATTATCAGACGCACGATTGCCTTCTCGGTATCCGGATCGGAAATGAGCTTTTTCAGACCGGGCAACTGCGCAGAGTCTCCCATTGCCAGCAACCCCACGCCCGCCATGGCCGCCGTCATCGCGTCGCTGGATTCGGTGAGCTTCTTGAGGGTCGCTTTGGCAAGGTCGCGGTGTTTTTTCTCTTTGCTTTGTTTGGCCAGGGAGCGTGCGGCTATACACTGGATGTTCTCGTCTTTTATCTTAGCTGCTCCGGTCAGGACGGTCGCATCGGTGGCCTTGAGGTTCAGCAGGTGGACTAAGGCTGAGGCACGCACGGCCATTGCGCTGTCTTCGGCGAGTTGCTGCTTCAGTGCCGCAATTGCTTCGGTCCCGCCGAGCTGTCCCAGTGCCGCAGTCGCCATAAGGCGTTTCCTCTTGTCGCCGCCGCGTGACAATGCGACAAAAAGCGGCATGAGTTCCTGGTCGTCGGCGGCATGGAGCGCGCTGATCGCCATGGGGGGGTTTTTCTTGTCGACCAGTACTCCGGCGAGGTAGTCGTACGCGTTTTTTGTTGGATCCGCCGCGGTGGCCTGGGTTCCCAGGCACCACAGCACGGTCCAGAGTAACACTATCCGCCGAGCGGTGATTCTTCCGGGGGTGAAGAGATTTAGCATTGGGAATTTCATTTCTGGGGAGTTTCAGCCGGTGCGGAAGTGTGCTTGTACTCGCTGGATTGAGGTTCTTTTACGGCCTCGAGCAGCATTTCGATGATCTTGTCCGGCGAGATGCCTTCCGCGTCGGCATTGAAGTTTGTGAAGATACGGTGCCTCATGACCGGTTTTGCGATTCCGCGGATGTCTTCACACGAGACGTTGAATCGCCCGTGGAGCAGGGCTCGGCTCTTGGCGCCCAGCACGAGGTACTGAGCTGCGCGTGGACCTGCGCCCCAGGAGAGATACTGTTTCACGAAGTCCGGGGCCGTTCCGTCGACCGGACGGGTGGCGCGCGCCAGGTTAACCGCGTAGTCCACCACGTGCTGGCTTACGGGTATCCGCCGGATGATCTTCTGCAGGGCGATGATGTCGGCGCCGCTGAGTATCGGTTCGGGCTCGGCGGTGAGTTCCATCGTCGTGGACTTGACTATCGCCCGTTCTTCGTTGCGGCTGGGATAGTCAACATTGACCATGAACATGAACCTGTCCAACTGGGCCTCGGGCAGGGGGTAGGTGCCTTCCTGCTCGATCGGGTTCTGGGTGGCGAGAACGAAGAACGGAAGTTCCAGCTCGTATGTCTCCCTGCCGGCCGTCACGTGGTATTCCTGCATGGCCTGAAGCAGGG
>JABMSA010000839.1 GCA_013202185.1 Planctomycetota bacterium | reverse complement strand
CTCAAGAAGTAATCGAGCCTGAGGTCGCCATCGGCCTCTTCGTACCCGGTCTTGCGCTGTCGGCCGACGTGCTTGCCGGCTTCGACGTCGTTGAAGTCCTTCAGCGAGCCACCGACGACAAAACCGAGCGATCTGCCGGCGTTGCCGTTCAGCTCCACCCGCCCCACGTGCGAATTGTCTGCACTCGCATAACGATAAAAGACGCGGCGGTCAATGTGAACGCCTTCTTCATATGATTGTCGGCTGCGCGTGATCGCGTTGACGGTTCCGCCGATGGCGTCGCTGCCGTAGGCCACCGAGCTGGGGCCCTTGACCACTTCCAATCGCCCCACGGTCAGAGGATCGATCGTGTTCCAGTACTGATTCGGGCCGTCGCGAAAGACCGAATTGTTCAGTCTGATGCCGTCGATGAGAAAAAGCGTCCGGAAACCCGTAAAGCCCCTGATGAAAGGCGAGCCCTGCCCCTGGCTGGTTTTCTGTACCATGATCGAGGGCTCTTCCGCGAAGACGTCGGTGAGGGTTCGCGACATTCTCCGCTCTCGTATTTCCGTTGCGTCGATTACCGACGCGCTGTAAGGGACGTCAAAGACCTTGGCCTGAAGGCGGCTTGCCGTTACGAGGATTTCATCGAGGTCGGCCGAAGAACTGATGCCGTCGGCGACGGCGTCTTCCTTCGCCGCCTTTCCGCCCCCTTCCGTCTCGGCCCCGTGCGCTCCGACCGCGCTGAACAGAAAAACCAACATTAGGGCAACGGATGCAAGAGCCATGATGCAATGTTTCAAATTGGCTGCCTTT
Source organism: Planctomycetota bacterium (assembly GCA_013202185.1). GTDB lineage: Bacteria > Planctomycetota > PUPC01 > JABMSA01 > JABMSA01 > JABMSA01. The sequence goes on along the minus strand of JABMSA010000839.1, from coordinate 5,424 downwards.
CTTCTCAGAGGCTTTCGATGCCATTGTTTACTCAGTCAAGTGGAATCTGATCGGGATGTCCAGTTCGGCTTCGACAGCGATTCCATTCACGGAGCCCGGCCTGAACATCCAGGCGCGCACGGCCACCACGGCCGCCTTGTCGAGGATATCGTGACCGGAAGACGTCTTGACCCTCACGGCAATGCACTGTCCTTGTGTCGACACGCGCACGGTGACGATCACGAGCCCTTCGTAGCCCATTCGGCGGGCCAGCCGCGGGTAGCTGGGCGGCGGATTCTCAGCACCCTCCGGGGAAGACACCACGGTTGAGCTGGAATCGGCGGAGGAAATGGGATCCGGCTTGTCTTTGGAAGGAGGATCATGCGTCTGAGGCCTGGGTATTCGTTTTATCCGGACGAGGTGAATCTCCGGCACCGAGCGATCTTCCATCGGCCTTGGTCGAGGAGTGTCGACTCTCGGCGGCTCCTCGAGCTTCAAGTCGGCAAGCGAAGGCTCCGGCACTTCGTCAGGCGGATCGAGATCGGGCTGAACGTCAATTTCGGGCGGGAAAAGCTCTCTGCGGATGGGGGCAAGCTCTCCGCGGCCCGGCTCGGCTAACTTGGCGCTGATTACACGCGAAGGTTCCGGACTCCATATCTCAGTGGCCCGCGGAGACGGTACCGTGGTGAAGTAGCAGATAACTCCCACACCCGCGTGCGCGACGAGAGACGCGGCGAGCGCGCCTGCCCGGATGAAGTTGCTCTTGCTGCTCAAATGTACCATCTGCCGGATCAACGATGAGGCACGTCGGGAGTGCGGAATCGCCGAATATCGTACTGTCCTTCTCTTGCATCAGATAAACGGATTATCGTCAAGAAAGTTCACCTCGTGATGTGCTTTCTTGATGTATTTCTTGTACCCATTTCCTCGCCTGGCGCTCCATGCAGAAGCCGCAATGTAGGTTTTTTCAACATTCCACTGAATCTTTTCGCGCAACGGCCGATAATTGCGGACGGAGGCGACGCAGCTTTCCATCCGGGACGACACCCAGGCACCATTCTGTCTTCCTTCCGTGTTGTTCGTGCCCCTTCAACCGTTCTTCCTCCTTGATTATTCCAACTTGCTCGGTACAATTTAGTAAAGTGGCCGTAACCCGCGGCAAGCCTCCTGTGAACATCCCAAGGAGAGGCACCGAATGACCGACACCGCACGCGCTATGGAAATGAGGGCTTTTGGCGAGCCGCTCGAGATGGTGGAATATCCGCTGCCGCAGTTGCGCCGGGGCGAGGTACTTGCAAGAGTGGTCGCGGCGGGTGTTTGCGGATCCGACGTTCATATATGGCGCGGGCATGATCCTCGCACGCCCACACCCATAATTCTCGGTCACGAGGCAATCGGCCGAGTGGAACGGATCGGCGGGGACAAGGCCGACATCAACGGCGAGCTGCTCGCGCCCGGAGACCTCATCGGATGGGATCGCGGCGTGGTGTGCGGCGAATGCTTCTTCTGCATCGTCAAGAAGCAGCCTTACCTCTGCCCCAACAGGAAGGTCTACGGAATATCCATCTCCTCGCAAGACCCTCCCCACCTGAAGGGAGGATACGCAACACACATGGTGCTCGATACCAGGACGAAAGTACTGAAACTGCCGGAAGGCACTGATCCGGAGGTCCTTGTGTCGGCCAGTTGCTCGGGTGCGACGGCGGCGCACGCGGTGGAGCAATGCGACATCTGCCAGGGCGACACCGTCGTGATAGTCGGTGCGGGCTCGCTGGGACTTTTTGCGCTGGCGTTTGTGCTGAATCGCGGCGCCACGCGGGTAGTTGCCGTCGACGTCGAAGACTCGCGCCTGGAGCTGGCCGCCGAGTTCGGCGCCACGGCCACCTTGCACGCCACGCAAACATCGCCGGAGCATCGCCTGAAAGTCGTAAACGAGCTGACCCACGGCCGCGGGGCGGATTTTGTGATCGACTGCTCGGGCTACGCGCCCGCCATAGCCGACGGCATCCGTATGTGCCGGCGCGGAGGCACCTACACCATGCCCGGCATTGCAGTGCCCGTCGGCGAGACGCCCGTGAGATTCTACGAAGACGTCTCGATACGAAATCTGATAGTAAAGGGAGTGTGGGTAAGCGACACCGGCCACTTCCGGCAGGCTGTTGAAGTTGTATTGAGCAACCGTTATCCGTTCGATCGTCTGGTTAGCCGCACCTTCCACCTGGAAGACGCCAACGATGCTCTTGGTGCGACCGAAAGGCGCGAAGTTCTCAAGGCGGTGATTAAGCCGTCGGAACAGTAGCGAGAGGATCATTATGCGAAAATCAGATGGAGGTCAGAAGCTCACACAGGCTTGGTGCCCGTTTTTTCCCAACGGATGCCCGCCCACCTACGAGCTTCATGAGCTCGGTGGGTGCTCGCTCAACGAGGAGCTGAAGTTTACATGCACGCTCGACAGAGCATGCCAGCCCCGGCCCGTTGTCAACGGCATCGTAGTGCGGCGCAACAAACGCCGCGAAGTGCTGCTGGTGTTGCGAAAGGGCACGAGGGTGCAGTCTGGCAAGTGGGGGCTGCCTGGGGGCGGAATCAACTGCGGCGAAAAGATCGAAGACGCCATCCGGCGCGAAGTGAAGGAAGAAACCGGATACGACGTCGAGATCACCGGCGACGTCGCCCCCTATGAAGATGAATCGCACCGCCTTCTCAACGGCGGCCTGATCCCCTTCCAGGTCGTGGCGTCGGAAGGCAGCGACGACTGCCGCAATCACATCGGCTTCTTCGGCTACTGCAAGGTCGTGGCGGAACCGACTGAGGAACCCGCAGACGAGATGACGTCACGCTGGACCTGGTTCGACGCCAACCAGGTGAAGGAGCTGATAGACGACGACCGGCTCACGCCACTGGACACGGCGGTCGTCACGCAGCACGTTTTCAAGTCTCTCGGGTGACGCAGCGGGCATCGGAGAACAATGGCAACAGGGTTCAAGTATCTCGGGATCGCTTTTCTGGCGGCGGCCGCGCTGGCACGGCCCGTGGCCGCGCGTGGTGAGCAGCTCACCGGCATGCTCGAGGGCCCCGGCGTTGTGATTCATTACGCAAAGGGCACTGCCGACTGGGCGAAGCGCGCCCGCGACCTCTTCCCCGCCGCCAACAAGAACGCACTCCACACGCTGGGCATGACAACGAACCGGCGCGTGTCGATTCATCTCTACGCCACAACGAAAGGCTTTCGGCAGGCAACCAACTACCTGCCCAAAGACACCCTCGGCGTTGCCTTCCCGGCGGCAAGTCAGATCGCCATCGATTGCTCCAAGGCCGCCCATTTCGGCAACAACAGCTTCAACCTCACGCTCAGGCACGAAATGATCCACATTGCATTCGGCCGCCTCCACAAACGAACCGGCCAGAGCGTGCCGTTGTGGTTCAACGAAGGCGTGGCCTGCATGGCAATGGGAAGGCTTAAGCTGGGCGACCCGAGGCAACTGGTAAGGGCGGCCAACACCGGCAGCCTTTTCCCGCTGCAGCAACTGGCCCACAGGTTCCCGCCCGACCGTATCCTCCGCGAGCTTGCATACCAGCAGGCCGAGAGCACCGCAACTTTTCTCATCGAGAAGCACGGAGAGGAATCGGTAAGGCGGATTGTGGAGCGGATGGACAACGGCCTGACATTTGCCGGGGCCCTCGCCGAGCTCACCGGCGGCGCCGACTTCGAGGCCCAATGGCGAGATTACGTCCGCCGCAGGTATCCCCTTCTCGCATTGATCCGAAACTATTTCTCGCTCTTCAGCCTACTTGCGCTGTTCGTGATATTTGCCTACATCGTGTATCGCTTCCGCCGCCGCAGGCTGAGAAAACGCTGGGCGGACGAAGAAGAATTCGACGACGGAGGCTTTTACTTCTGACCGCGCCCGAGCGCACATTTCGCAGTGCGCAACACGGGCGCTTGCCGACGAACCTCAGAACAGAGGGAACGAACACATGATAATCGGGATCCCCAAAGAGATCAAGCCTTACGAGTTTCGCGTGGCAATAGTGTCCGACGGCGTAGAGCAGCTTGTCCGGCGCGGGCACCAGGTGCTGCTGGGTACCCAGGCCGGCGAAGGCAGCGGCATCACCGACGAAGAGTACAAGGCCGCCGGTGCGGAGATCGTACCGGAAGCCGCGCAGCTATACGAGCGGGCCGAGATGATCATGAAGGTCAAGGAGCCTCAACCCGAGGAGCAAGCGCTGCTGCGCGAAGGCCAGATCATCTATGCCTATTTCCATTTTGCCGCGTCGGAAGAGCTGACCCGCGCGGTGCAGCGCTCGGGCGCCGTGGCCATCGCCTACGAAACCATGCACACCGCCGACGGCAGGATTCCGGCGCTCACGCCGATGAGCGAAGTGGCCGGCAAGATGGCCGTGCAGGAAGGCGCCAAGTACCTCGAGCGGCCGATGATGGGGCGCGGAATTCTGCTGGGAGGCGTGCCGGGCGTAGACCCCGCCGAAGTGATGATCATCGGGGGCGGCACCGTCGGAGCCAACGCCGCGAAGATGGCCGCCGGGCTCGGGGCGCGCGTGACGATCTTCGATATCAATCTCGAGCGCCTCCGTTACCTCGACGACGTCATGCCCAAGAACGTAACGACGCTGTTTTGCAACACCCACAACCTCCGCGACAAGATCACCACCGCCGACCTCGTCATCGGCGCGGTGCTCATCGAGGGCGCCCGCGCGCCTGTGCTCATCACCGAAGATATGGTCAAGACAATGCAGCGCGGGGCCGTCATAGTCGACGTGGCCGTAGACCAGGGAGGCTGCATCGAAACCAGCCGCCCCACAACGCACGGCGACCCCACCTTCATCGTCCACGGCGTGGTGCACTATGGCGTCACGAATATGCCGGGTGCAGTCGCCCGCACGTCCACAATCGCACTCACCAACGCCACCATCGGCTACGCAGTCGAGATAGCCGACAAGGGCTGGGCCAGGGCCGCCGCCGACAACCCCGTCATCGCAAGCGGGCTCAACATTTGCCGCAAGCAGATCACCAACCGCGCCGTCGCACAGACCTTCGGCCTGGCGCTTTCGGACCCGGCGGCGATGCTGGCCTGAGGGGCTACTGATCCTGGAAATAACCGCCGGCCCGCCAGTCATATTCCCCGTCAACGGAGCGATTGTATCCCCCACTGACGGAGGACCTTTTCCCGCTGGCCGTGTTGTTTTCCCCGCCGCTGACGGAGGAATACAAGCCCCTGGCCGTGTTGCCAACCCCGCCGCTGACGGAGCACTCGTAGTAGCTGGCCGCATTGCTCAGGCCGCCGCTGACGGATGACCGGTTGCCGCTGGCCGTGTTGGAGTGCCCGCCGCTGACGGAGGACTCGTCGCCGCTGGCCTCGTTAGTCCAGCCGCCGCTGACGGATGACCGGTCGCCGCTGGCGGTGTTGTCCTGCCCGCCGCTGACGGAGG
>JABMSA010000838.1 GCA_013202185.1 Planctomycetota bacterium | reverse complement strand
GCTTTCATGGCTTTCGCCTTGCTGCTGATCGCGATGGTCATCGATTCGCTGATTGATGCGATTCTTCTTGAGAGGCTGATCATGTCGCAAAAGTCCGATCTCAAACGTATGGAGCCAAAAGAACAGATCCGGCCCGGCCGCGCCGTTACGCGGGTACCGCCGCCTCTGCGGGCGCCTGGCCTCCAATAAACTTGCGCACATCGGGGTCGCCGTTTCCGCGTATATCGTCGGCCGTGCCTTCGGCTATGAAATTGCCGTCCTTGAGCATGTAGATTCTGTCGGCGATCTTGAATGCGCTTGCCATATCGTGCGTAACCGCTACGGCCGTTGCGTGCATGGTCTCCTGCAGCTTGATGATGAGGTTGTTTATGGAGTCGGCGGTTCTCGGATCAAGGCCGGCCGTCGGCTCGTCGTATAGCATCACCTCGGGCTCCAGGGCGATGGCCCGTGCAATTGCCACCCGCTTTTTCATTCCGCCGCTCAGCTCGGCGGGCATCTTGTCGTCGATGTCGCTGAGGCCCATCAGGTGCAGCTTTTCCCTGATGATCGTCCGGATCTTGCCGTCGGAGTATTTCGTGTGCTCTCGCAGGGCAAATGCCACGTTCTCCGCCACGGTCAAGGAATCGAACAACGCCGATCCCTGAAAGACCATCCCCACTCGCAGGCGGAAGGCGTTCAACTGCGGCTCGTAGAGCTGCGTGATGTCCACGCCGTCTACGATCACCTGGCCGGCTTCGGGCTTGAGCAGGCCGTTGATGTGCCGCAGCAACACGCTCTTACCCGTTCCGCTGCCGCCAATGACCACGGCGGTCGATCCGCGAGGCACGCTGAAGCTTATGCCGTCGAGCACGATCTGCCGGCCAAACGACTTCCGCAGATTCTGTACCTCTATCACGCCACCCCTTCCTGGCGGATCCAACCGGCCCGCAGACCGGATATGAAGCCATATTATAGATAAACGCCTCACGCGAAGCAAGCAGTTTATCCGTTGAATCTTCGGACGCAGCCGCCGGCGATGTATGGTTTTGCTGCCTGGTGCCGCCGGCATCGCCCCGGCGGGCGGCATCGCGCGCCCATCCTGCCGGGCGCACCTGCTGTCGTTCAGCCCAAACAAGGCGGTCCGAAGACCGGAATTTTCCTTGTTTTTTGGATCGTTTGGGGTAAAATAGTAATGGGGTAGGAGCGCGTTGAAAGTGCGCCTTGCCCCGCCTTCGGCTTTCGGTGGGTTGAAGAGTAGATCATCGCAAGCGCCGACGGAGCAGCCCGGCCTGCTTCTCAGGGCGCAATCCTTTCGAGGCATTGCAAGCCTGATCCGTGCTTTTCGCGCGGCCGCCGAAGTTGAAAGCCTGATCCGGATCGCACGATTCCCTAAGTGGCTCGAGGAGAGCTTGTCTATGGCAAATATAGCGCTTAGTTGCAGCACCAGTTGCATCCCCGCCTACAACCGGGCAGAGGCGCTGGACGCCATAGCCAGGGCGGGCTTTGCATTTGTCGACGCATACAGCTTCGAAACCGAATCGCGGCTGCACCCCGACGTGGTTTTCGCCGACCAGGTCGTGGAAGACCTCACCAAATACGGCCTTGCACTCTCGGGGCTCAACGTCAGCGACATCTCCATAGGCTGCAACCTCACCGGCATCAAGATGGAAATCGAATACGCCGAATCACTCGGCATCCACAGCGTCAACGTCAAAGGCGGGCAACGCACCGATCGCGCCTTGAACGCCCTGATCAACTCGCTCCGAATCCTCACGGAATTCGCCAAAGCCCACGGCATTGCCGTCAACGTCAGAAACTACCACGGCAACCGCGTTGAAACCCTCGATGACCTCCAGACGATCTTCGACCAGGTGGATCACCCCAGCTTGGGCCTGGCATTGGACGTCGGCCAGTTGCACACCTCAAAGATCGATCCGGTCGAGGCCATCGACCGCTTCTTCGAAAAGATCCGCGTCGTCTACATCCGCGACCAGGTAGGCGCACGTGTCGTACCTTTCGGCAAAGGCGAAATCGACACCGTCAGGGTGCTCACCAGGCTCATGGAAAAAGGCTACAAGGGCCCGATCGTGGCCGATCCCGACGTCCGCCACAAAGACGTCGAAGACCACATAGCAGAGGCACACACCTTCCTCCAGGGCATCCTGTCCGCATCTTCCTGATCCCAACGCTCAGTCCGTGGCTCCTCCCCCGTTTTTTTTGCATCTTCCGGTTTCAGTGTGGGTGCCGAATCGTCCTCGTCGTCGTCCTCGAATCTCCTTCTGACAACTATCTCGTGAACTTCAACTCCGGAAGAACCCATTTTTTTTGGAACTGCGGCGTCCCTCGCGCGTCTATGTTTGTAGTTGCGCGATCCGGTT
>JABMSA010000837.1 GCA_013202185.1 Planctomycetota bacterium | reverse complement strand
GTGCAAAACTAGGGACGGTTACCTAGTTATTCCGAGAGTCACAGGCCACATGTCAATCAGGAAACAGGCAGCCGCCACCATCCGGCGCAGGGCCGGCGGTGGCCGGAGCGCGGCGCCGGATGCACGCGCTCATTCCTTCGAAGCTGCCCCGGCATAGATCCCGTATCCCTGTCTTTCTTCTTCGGCCTCTTTTTCGAGCTTCTCGGCGACCTCGCCGCTGTGTTGCTCCCACCATTTTCTCCAGAGGATCGCTATCCCCTTCCACGTGTAGAGCCAGCGGTTTTCGCTCCAGACTACCCGCGCGCCGGTCATTCTGGCCAGGCCGTAGAGCGCGAAGTCTCGGAAGTTCTTGTCGGTGATCTTCGAGGCGAACGCCTCGAACACTTCGTCGCCGCCGATCTTTGCCATGGCGATTGTGATGAACACCAGGCGGTCCCAGGAATCTCGGTCGCGCTGGGGCTCGGCCTCCACAAAGAGCTTTGCGAGGGCTCGTGCGGACGGCCGCGCGCGTATGCGGCCGAGCGCGCGGCATACTTCTCTGTTGGTCACCCACGATTCGTTCTTCTCAAGGATCTCGAGCAGGCGCCGCACGGATTGCTCGGACCGGATCTTGCCGAGGGCTTCTATGGAGAGGTAGCGAAGCTCGGGATCGTCGATCATCCGGAGTAGGTGCGGTTCGGCCGATGCGATGCCGAGGTCGCCGACGGCTCGGAGGATGCCCGGCCGGCGGAGAAGCTGCGGGCTGTTGGCGAGGATGCGCCGGTAGCATTCGATGACGGCGGGGTTCCGCCTTGCGGATTCGACCGGATAGCTTGCCGAGACGATGGCGGCGACGCGGATGTCTTCGTTGTCGTCGTCTTGCCACATGGCGAGGAGTGCGTCGACCTTCTTGGGGTCACCTGACGTGCGGAGCGCCCTTGTTGCGGCGAGGCGGATCTCCGGCGACGGATGCTCGAGCATCTCGGCCAGAAACGGTCCCGCCGAATCGGGGGTCTGCACTTCGATCATGGCATTGATCGCGACGAGTTTTGCCGCGTCGGTTTCGCCGCGCAGCCTGTCGAGGATTTCGCCGCCGTCGTCCCTGCCGAGAAACGCAATCAGCGACCGCGATGCACGCCTGCGCACCCTCGGTGCCGGGTCGCTCATCGCCTTGCAGAGCAGGGCTGCGGCATCGTCGCCCGGAGGAAGGTCTTGCAGCTTTCCTGCCGCCGCGTATCGCGTGCCCCACTTGGGCGAGTCGAGGTCTCGCTGCACGGCGCCCAGCCGCGTGCATCCTGCGGCCAGGAGTAGAAACGGAAGCAATGCTTTGCCGATGTGTCGCATATGTTTTACCAGTAAAACGTTCCGATCGGCGGCTGGTGGCGGCCCTCGTGGCCTTCGGCGGTTCCCGTGGGGCTTGCCATCTGATTAGCCATCACCTGGCTAACGCAACTGTTGAGCACCGCTTTGCCCATCAGGTGGTGCTGGGCGTTTCGCATGCTCATGATGTGCAGGAATCCGGGGTGGATGGCCTGCTTGCTCGACAGCCCTACCTTGTTGCCGTGGCCGAAGTAAACGAGAGCAAAGGTATCGGGGCTTTTCAGAATCCTCGCCATGTCCTTGGCGCTCATGCTGCCCAGCTTCGTAACGCTGTAGCCCTGTGCCAGGGGCGCCGCAGATCGAAAAGCCCACGCCCGGCCGATCGGGCGCGTCGCGTATGACCAGATGCTCTCGGGGTAATCGATGGCCCACTGATAAGCGAGGCGAAGATAAGGCACATACGTAAAAGGATTGTAAAACGACGCATCGCCCATCACAAGGTAAACGCGGTTGGGCACCGTGTATCGCTTGCCGAGCTTCGGCCTCGCCTCGAGCACGCGCTTGCCGTCAACGTCCTGCGCCCACCACTGGTAATCGGCGGGATCGAGCCCCGTAAGCTCGCCCAGGCGCTGCCAGGTGCACTCGGCGCCGCTGGTGCAAAACCAGATCGAACGCTCCATGTGAGGAAGGCGAATGTAGCTCCAGCCCCGCACGTCAGTCGTCCGCTCGGCCCAGTCGAAAGGCATCTCAGGTGTGCTCGTGCATCCGGCGCTCGCGGCAATGAGCATGACAATACCGGCGGCGCAAAACAAACGCAGCAGGCCCGCCGTCATTTTGTCGCGGTCAAACATTGCCACCGGGGGTTTTCCACCCTTCAACATCATCTCTAAATCTTAGCGCACCGGGCACCGCCATATCAAACACAAAACGAGCCCGATCGCCGGCGGGGCTCCCGCACGTGCGTTTGCGTATGTGTATAGCGTGTCCCCTGCCGGCTCCTCCGGCCTGTCGAGCGTCTTCGCTCGTCGCCCCGCCTTCTTAGCACTACAACGCTACAAAAGGCTCAAAGCACTTGGTTAGCTTGGACAGATCAATACCCAATCGCTTCAGCACCTGGCACCGGTGCTTGCGGTGGCTGACAGCAG
>JABMSA010000836.1 GCA_013202185.1 Planctomycetota bacterium | reverse complement strand
TTCTCGACCAGGCCCGAGACCTCGTCTACGTCCAATATCATGGCGAGAACCTGGGAAAGTTCCCGGGCAAGGCAACCTTGAGCCTGTCGTATCAGTTGCAACAGGAAAGCCAATGGAGGGTCAAGAGCAGCGGCAAAGCCGATGCCCAGGGAGTGGATGTGGGAACGCTGGGATTCTGGGCACAGTTCGAGACGCTTCATCCCCTTGGCCGCCTCAGCTACGGGGTCGAATACTATCACGACAACGTCAATTCGTACAAAAGGAAGTACAAGGCCGATGGTTCACCGGATGGAACAGAAATCCAGGGGCCAGTTGCCGACGATGCCACCTACGACCTGATGGGAGCATTCGTCCAGAACGAAGTACCGCTTTCCGACAAACTTTCCGCGACCGTCGGGGCGAGATACACACACGCACAAGTGGATGCAGCCAGGATGGAGGACCCCACGACAGGCAACCCCACGTCGCTCTCAGACAGTTGGGACAACATAGTCGGCAGCTTGCGATTCCAGTACTACCTTCGGGAAAACTGGAACATCTTCACCGGCGTGTCGCAGGGCTTCCGGGCGCCGAACCTGTCGGACCTCACACGGCTGGACACTGCCCGGACGAACGAGATCGAGACGCCCAGCCCGGGCCTGGAGCCCGAGGAGTTTGTCTCCTATGAGATCGGCACCAAGGCCAACTTCTCGCGGCTGAAAGGCCAGATAGCATACTTCTACACCGACATCCGCGACATGATCATGCGCTACCCAACGGGAGTAGTGATCGACGGCGACAACGAGGTACAGAAAGCGAATGCCGGCGACGGCTTCGTTCACGGCATCGAAGTACAGTCGGAATACGATCTCGGGCGCGAATGGTCGCTCTTCGGTGGGTTGTGCTGGCAGGAAGGAGAGGTCGACACCTATCCGACGGCCGCGCTGGTGAAGGAGCGCGAGCCGATGTCGCGCATGGCTCCGCTCAGCGGGCTGATTGGCGTCCGATGGCAGTCGGCTTCGCGCCGCTACTGGGCCGAAGGCCTCGTTCGCATGGCCGACGAGCAAGATCGCCTCTCATCGCGCGACGTATCCGACACGCAGCGCATTCCCCCTGGCGGCACACCCGGCTATGCCGTTTATGGCGTGAGGGGCGGCATCAGGGCCGCCGAAGGGGTCTCGATCTCGCTGGCTGTCGAAAACATCACGAACGAAGACTACCGCATCCACGGCTCCGGCCAGAACGAGCCCGGAACAAACTTCATCGCGTCACTCGACTATGCCTTTTGAATCGTCTTGATCCGTCGATAGCGCGGATAGGTTCGCCCGTGCAATCGAGCCCCGTGGCAAACCCTCCACCTTAATCAGTCAGATTTTACTTTCGATTGCCCGGCGCCGACGGTATAATTACGGTAGATAAACACATCGGAAGCCACACGCATGAACAAACGCATACTGACACTAATTGCGGTTATGGTCGTCGCAGGCGCACTGCTGTATTGCGCACTGCCGTGGTTCACTCGGCCGGGGCCCACCGGCCCGGTGCCGGAAGACGTGAAGCTCTTGAAAGCTTATCTCTCCGCGTTGGACAACGCCAGAGCCCTGGAAAGGGAAGGCAAACTCGAGGATGCGCAAGGGGCCCTCTTTGAAACGATCGCCAGGTTCGAAAACGAGCCGTCTGTAGCTCATTCCATACACCAGCCGCGCTTTGATATTGCCGGCATCTTCGTGCAACAGGGCAAGCCCGCCAAGGCCGAAGAGCAATACCTCATCATCATCGAGGGTGCGGAATTTCTCGGCACGATTGTGCGGGCGCGAATGCTGCTCTACGAACTGCGGGCAGGCTCGGGCGACGACGGCCTGAACCAATTGCGGGCGCTCCTCGAGGAATTCCAGCACGATCCCGGAGCATCGGGCACGATAACCGTTGCACTTGCCAAGGCGCTCACGGCGCGCGGGCACTGCCGGGAGGCCGCCGATGCCGCCTGCAAGGCGCTCCTGCGCCACAAGGGCAACACTGCAACACCCGTCCACGAGCTGCGCACACAGAACAAGCAAGCTCTCGCCAAGCTGGCCGAAACGGCCGCCGATCCGGCCGAAGTCTACCTGGAACAAGTGAAGAAATACCCGCAGATGTTGATACTGTGCTACTCGTGGCTCGAGCAGGCCGGCCTGCACTACATCGAAGCACGGAAGTACGCACATGCTCGCAACGCCTTCAACAGGATAGTGCGCGATTACCCGGGCGATGCCGACAGTCAGGCGGGGGTCGGAAGGGCGCGATTGGCGAAGCTCGATGAAATTGAGAACAAAGCCGCAACGAAGCTCACGGAAGCCGGCACACAGGCCCGTGTAGAGCGAGGCGAGAAGCTGAAAATAGTGCGGGGCGACCTCACGGAGCCGACAGTGTGGGCGCCGGACGCCGGCATTCACGTTATCGTGGGAGAGGTGCGCCTCCGGAAGGGCGCCGAGCTGATCATCAGGCCCGGCACGCGTGTCGAGTTTACGCTGTGCGCATCATTGCTAATACACGGCAGCCTCGTCGCAAGGGGCCTGCCCGACAAGCCGATCATTTTCGCGTCTGCCGCCGATGTGCCTTCGCTTTTCGATTGGGACGGAATCCGATTCGACGAGAGCACCGCCGGGCTGCTCGAGCACGCCGTGATAAGCGGCGCGAGCAGAGGCGTAATCTGCGAGCACTCGTCGCCGAAGTTGAAAAACATTACTGCAACCCGCTGCGGATTCGCTGCCGTGGAGGTGCGGACCGACCGGATCTCTGCACCGCGCAAATCGGCGCCGGTAATCACAGACCCGCGAATCACCGACAACGGCGGGGCCGGGCTGGTGTTTGTGTCGTCGGGCGGCCGCGTCGAGGGCGGGCTCTTCGCCAACAACGGCGGGGCGGGCATCGCCATAACAAAAGAATCAAGCCCCGTGATAGTCGGTGCAGTGATAGACGGCAACGGCCGAGCCGGCATCGAGTGTTTTGACAACAGCAGCGCGGTGCTCGAGAAGGTTGTCGTGTCCGGCAACACCGGCCCCGGCATTCATGTCATTCGTTCGGCACCCACAATCACCAATGTCGACATCGAGCGCAACTCAGGCGCGGGTATTGATTGTTCCCGTGGGTCCAACGGGAGAATCAGCAAGAGCAGGATCGTCGAGAACGCCGCCGGGATTGCGTGCAGCATCTCGTCGCCGCCGGTCATCGAGCAGTGCCGGATCAGTGCGAACCGAGAGTATGGCATAGGGTGCGCCACGGCCTCCAACCCGACGATCCGAGGCAACGTCTTCAAGACGTTGATCGGCCCGGCGATCCTCATAGAAGGCGTTTCCCTTCCGACGATCACGGGCAACGCCTTCCCTCCGCAGGGCATTGCCATCAGGCACGAGGGCGCCCGCAACATCAACGCGTCGGACAACGTCTGGCCGTTCGGCGTCGAACCCTCCGGGCTTGTAGAAACCACCGGGAAGGGCAAAGTGGCGATGCCGTGACCAATGTATATGTTTAGCGTGCCGCCACACTATACGCCTCCATCCTGAAGGGGCCACCACCGGCCTGGTGCCTGACTATTGCCCACGAATTGTGCTGGACTCAACGGAGCACCTTCTTCCCCGAGACTTTCGTCTGAAGTCCCACCGGTTTCGTTGTGGCTTGGCGCTCAATTGTCGCCCTGTTCCCTAAGACGGGTCTTGCACAGCTCCAGTCCTGCGTGGCAGTTCGTCGGGCCTTCGGTCCCGGCGTCTTGCGGGACAGGTGAAGAACATTGTGCGGCCGGCCAGACTGTCTCCGTCCGCCGAATACGTCTAACGGCGCCTCGCAGTATCGGAAATACATGCCAGTACTCGGAGCAGCAAGCCGGAACCGCGCGCCCTATTATACGC
>JABMSA010000835.1 GCA_013202185.1 Planctomycetota bacterium | reverse complement strand
GAGCCCAGCCGAGCTGCGAAGCGCCGCCCCTACCGCGCGGATCCTGCAAGGAACACGACACCCGGCCGCTAAGCCGATGCTCACTGCACCTTGACCGAGAAAAAGACTTGACATTCACCCAGAATATGTTACAATCGTTCCAGTGACCATATGCGCGATCTTGGCAGCAAGGAAGGGTAACTCGTCGAACGGAGCGCCAGTCTTGAGTAAAGGCCTTCGTGAGGCGGCGTGTCAAGAGCGAGCGGGGGACACCAATGGGTGGCGCGAACCCGACGTTCGACCAAACCGGAAGTGAAGAAAGGAGAACGATTATGTCGGAGTCAGATGTGCATGCAACAGCGTTCCGAGACCGCAAGATAGCTATTTGGGCGGCTCTCGTGCTGGCGATGCTCGCCCTCATACTCGGAGGTTACGCTGCCGTTTGTCTTGATCGTATCGGCAGGCAATGCGACGAGTTCGTCCGGTCCCACGGCGAGTTCGAGTCGTTGTCGTTGGAGTGTGGCTTCTGCTCAACGTTCTGGCCGGAGGGAGGAAGGAATAGCACATGATCTGTGGTTGTCCGAGGATTGCTCCCCCTCACAATGCTCGCAGTGAAGGGAACAGAAAATCGGAAGTGCGTCATGCCAGAAGAGACCAGTTGGGAACATCGCAGCAAGAACTGGGGCGGGAAGTTCCACGTCGATAAGTACGAGAAGGGCGACGCAGACAATGTTACTGCTCGTTCCGACGGCCATTCTCCGACGTTGAATCCCCCTCCTTGTGACGGCAATACGATCAAGATCAAGTCACCGAAAGGTACCTCGCGACCCTTCGGAAACGTCCGACACACGCACTGCCGAACAAGACCTGCCACGGTACGCAATGGGGCTCCCCAGACGCGGCCCCGTTGCGCCGCTGAAGGCGGGCGTTGGGCAGGAAGAGAGGTACATTCTTGAAAGACTTCGCACAACCACTCCACCAAAGGCTACTCAACATCGAGTACAAGGACCGCTCGAACCTCTTTGCATGGCGAGGTCAGTTCTCCCCACAACTTGTCGAATGCCTGCTTGACGCTTACTGCCTACCGGGCTCAGTTGTTCTTGATCCGTTCGCAGGGAGTGGCACCGTTCTGCTCGAGGCAGCTACCATGTCCCTGCCTGCTTTTGGCTTTGACATCAACCCTTCGGCATGGAGTTTCAGTAAGCTTTACGAGTTTGCGAACGTACCGACCGCGTCAAGAGAGCAACCCATTGCCGAGTTGCGCACCAGGATTGAGCAAGAGTTCCCGATCATTATCTTTTCTCAAGAGGAAATCCCTCCCGAGGAGATTAGAGACCGCATCATCCGGATAGGTCAGTCCATTGGCGACAAAGCCAAGATTCTCTGCAACGCTCTGGTTGTCCTGCTCGACATCTTCAAGAACCGCCTTTTAAATGATATGGTCCAGAGCAAGTTCGCAGCTCTCTCTGATTTGGTTCGACGTCTTCCGTATAGCACTGGTCAAATCAAGGCTGATCTTCAGGATGCCCGCAGCCACTCACTCCAGAATCAGTCCGTCGATTTCGTTGTCACATCCCCTCCCTATATCAATGTCTTTAACTACCACCAGAACTACCGCCGATCCGTTGAACTGCTGGGGTGGGACCTGCTTCGTGTTGCCCGTTCAGAAATCGGATCGAATCGAGCAAACCGCAGTAACAGATTCTATACTGTGGCTCAGTATTGCATCGACATGGCCGGAACTTTTCAGGAGTTGGCGCGTGTCTTGAAGCCCGGAGGAAGAGCGGTCTTCATTGTTGGGTACGAGTCGCGGGTTCTTGGGGTGCCATTCCACAACGCAGAACTAGTGGATTGCATTGCACACCAACTGAACATGTTTACCACGGTTATGCGCCAGCAGCGTGTTTTCACGAACCGTTTTGGTCAGTCAATCCGGGAAGATATCCTCAACTTCACCAGAGATGCCTACACCAACGGGAAAGAGCTGGCTACGACCGTTGGCCGTAGAATCGCGGAGGAAGCGCTGACCCGGGCTCTGGAGCGAAGCCCCGAAAAGAGCCGGCCTTTGCTCATGGATGCGATATCCCGAGTGCACCAGGCGCATGGGACTCCGATCTTCAATAGTACTTCGTATTCTGAATACCAAACGCGCGATTGCGTAATGATGGTGAAAGAAAGGAAGGAATCTTTCTTGAGCAGCAACGTTCCTGAACTACCCACCCCGCACTTAGCCAAGCTCAACGCGCTCATCAAGAATCGCCGACTCCCTGCGGCTGACAGGCCGAGGGTCGAAGAAGCACTACGGCATTACGAGCAGTGGCTCTCAGATCTTCAATCCGTCAAGGCTGGAAGCAAGGGTGCCGTTGACAAACTCGTCAAAGCAACGAACCGCTATAAGATGTTTGTCGAGCTAAATCTGATTTTTGACAGTCCCCACGACTTCCTTTATCGCCAGAAAGGTCAACTGAAATTGGACAACACCATTTTGGAGGAGTTCCTGCCACACCTGCTATACCGAGGTCTGAGCCTTCCCGACAATACGTTTGAACTTGGACCACGAAACACCTTTGCGGGCCTGACGTTTACGTCATCGCTTGCCAGCCCCGGCGCGGGAGGCCGTCCGAGTCTAAGAACCAAGGATCAAGATTTCGTACTCGGTAAACGTCTTTACATGATGACCTCATTCGACAAGGACTTTGAGAATGCCGAACGGGCAGAGGCCCATCTCGGGTACGTCTGCGCGGAGTGTAAGACGAACCTGGACAAGACGATGTTCCAAGAGGCCGTTGCCACGAGCCGCGATCTGAAGATGGCTGTTCCATCTTCTCTTTACTTCCTCGTTTGTGAGTTCCTCGACATGACTCCCGTGTCTATCACATCCACTCATATTGATGACGTGCTCATTGTGCGGAAGGCAAGGAGGATGTCCTCGAATATCCGTCAGGAGTACAGAAGCGTAAAGGATAGGCGAGCCCACAGAGATGAGTACGTCAACTTCCTGGAGAACTCCAAGTACTATTCGGATGTTTTCCAGCGGATGATCGATAAAACCCAGAACATGGCTGATGATGCCCACCCAGCGGCAGGCAAGGTGCTCAAGGAAGGCCATTTCTGAGGTGAGCCTGCCACAACAACCTGATCGAACGCGGCCCCAATAATGACGCGGAGGGCCTATCCGGAGCGGTTCATCCGAATCGTCCGCAGTAACAAGATGATATGGGAATCCGGATACTGGAAAGACGATCTGCTGCGGCTGGCTCGCGTCCTGACGCACAAACAGCAACAGAAGGTCTGGCGGGAATCCTCGATGGCGAGAGTTGAGAAGTCGATCATGACTGGATTCTACATCATCCGCAAGCTGATGGACGCCCGCAAGCTGTCCGACGCGGTTGTACTGGAAAGAGTCTCCATTCAGAGCTTTCCTCACCGTGGGAAGCCAGTCACGCTGATGAATTGGGACCATATCGACAGACACTACGATCTCGACAGGAGTCATCAGACGAGCCGCTCGCTGATTTGGCTGGCCAACCAGATGGTTCACAGCTACGTGTTCATCGTCTCCGTTGATGAGACAGGCGGACTAAATGGGGTCTTCTTCTCGTCAGACAAGGAGCGGAACAAAGCCCTGCACTTTGCGGAGGCAACCAAGGTGATCCAGAAGTTTGAACAGATCGGAGGCAAGTGTCCGTGGAAGGAGCGTTACATCCTGAACCCAGACACTGGGGATTACGACGTCACACTGGAGTAGAAGAACAGACTGCCAACCAGACTGTGCACGGTACGCGCGGGGGCTCTGCATGCGTAATGTGGGGGCAATGCCATTGTAATGTGAGGGCGGCCGCGGCGCCGCCGCGCGCTGTGTTTCCGCCTCCAAAAACCGGCGTGGGTGCGCATAATGCATGGTGTCAAATGACGGCGGGGCGCGGTTTCAGTGGCGCCCCGCCTCGGATGCACACAAGAGGAAACAGGAGATGTCGGAGAGATACCGAACGGGAAGGCTTCGGCGGTGGGGCGTCTGAGAGTAGACGGGCCACCGGCCCGTCTCTACAATGCCATCGCCGAGCACCCTGCGGAATCGAGACATGAAAACACGTCGCCG
>JABMSA010000834.1 GCA_013202185.1 Planctomycetota bacterium | reverse complement strand
GCGCTTGCATGCTACTTGGGCGCCACTTTGTGCGTGACGGATGACGCTTGCATGCTACTTGGGCGCCACTTTGTGCGTGACGAATGGCGCTTGCATGCTACTTGGGCGCTACATTTGCGCTGTACGGATGGCGCATCCTTGCTACACGGGCGCTGCCGCTATGGTGGACGGAAGCGGGCGAAGGTGCGCAAGAAAACCTTCCTTCGAAGAACAAAGTGCCGATGCTGAATTAGCTTGAGGAGATGGTCTCGGGATGGCTGGTTTTGTCGCCCTCCTGGAGAAGGTGACAGGATGTCGCGGTTGAGATAAATGCCTGGCCGGGAATCTCTGATGCGTCGCGTCGTCAACGACGGCTTGCCGTGTTTCAGTGCCGAGAGCGTTCCGCCCGTCCGGGGGACAGACTTCCTTAAGTTATGTTGCAGTAAGTAGTTACGCCTGCGCCTCTTTTGTGCGTTGATGCTGGTGCGGTGTGGTGTTTGTGGTGAGTATGAGGGCCGGCGAACGGTGATACCTGGATGAAGTGTTTTTGTGCTTTGCTCGCGGCTTGGTTGTTGCTTATTTCGCCTGCTGTAGCGGGAATTCTGTATATTGAAGGTCCGAATGAGCGGGGCGAGGGGCCGCTGCCGCCGGCGGCAGGCAGCACTATTGAGACGCTGGGGCTGTTTTTTGTCGATATCTATGCGGCGGATATGCCGGCTTTTGCCGCATTCCAAGCTACGCTGGCGTTTCTGGACGAGGCCCTTGTCGACGCCGCCGAAAATAACGCGATCATCATTGCCTACAATAATGTTCCGCCGGCCGGCGGGGCACGCTGGCAGGACTGGCAGATCACCTGGAATACGACGTTCCTGCCGCAGATCAGTGACGTTTATGACAGTGTGGAACCGACGTTTGGGCTGGTGTCTACAGAGCAGGAGGGCGGCGAGTATGTCGACAAGTCAATCACGTCGAAAACGTGGCTGATGACTGTAGGTTATTGGTATTTTCCCGGCGTGGAAGGCGAAACTTCGAAGACGTATACGATCGGCGCCGATGCGGCGGATACCGTTTTCGGCGATACGAACGCGGGAAGCATCCCCTTCGATGTCGTCACCGGCAGCGTTACCATCGGGACGGTCCCCTTTACACTCACTGTGGAGTCAACACCCGCAACGGGCGCTGCGATCACCGGCGACAAGCCCGGCACCGCAAATTACAGCGCGGCCTGTGACGATCAGGAGGCGGTGGCCCTCACGGCGCCCCGGGAGCACAGCGGCGGGTATTTCGTGCGGTGGAAAGATGCTTCAGGCAGCACGCTCACCTATCATGGCACGCACAGTTTTACGGTGGACGCCGACACGACGGTGATCGCGGAATACGGTGCTGTGACGGACTTTTACGTAAACGACGGCACCCCCGAGCCACCGGTGGCGGCCGGCGACGACGCCAATCCCGGCACCTCGCCGGAAGCTCCGATGACTACGATACAGACGCTTCTCGACCGCTATCCGAACATCGGCGCGGGCTGCACCGTGCATGTGTCGGACGGCACGTATGTGGAGAACATCAGCATAGGCGCCGGCCACTCGGGGCTCACGCTGCAAGGGGCGGGGCACGATGTGACGACGATTGATGGGAATCAGAACGGAAGCTGCCTGCGGCTTGATGGCTTCGCAGGGGGTGCGATTGCCGGCTTCATGATCACTGATGGGAGCGCATCGGGCGCGACGCCAAACAATTGCGGCGGCGGCATTTACAGCAATAACTCCTACCTGACGATCAGCGATAATACGATCGCGGGCAACACGGCTGCCGGCTCGGGCGGCGGCATATATTGCGAAGGCTCGTCTGCCATTATGAGGAGCAATACCATCACGGGCAATACGGCCGGCGACTCGGGCGGCGGCTTTTACTGCTCCGGCTTGTCATTCCTGATGTCCAACATAATTCTGTGGGGCAATACCGCGCCGACGGGCCCTCAGCTCTGGATGTCGGGGGCGGCAATCGTTGCCGTGTCCTACAGTGACGTGTCCGGTGGCGAGGCCGGCGCGTATGTGGGGGCGGGCTCTACTCTTAGTTGGGGCTCCGGCAATATCGACGCCGATCCGCTTTTCGCCGATCCGGAGGACGACGATTATCATCTGAAGTCGGTGCGCGGCCGCTGGGATCCCGGAAGCCAAGGCTGGGTAACGGATTCTGAGACCAGCCCCTGCATAGATGCCGGCGATTCCGCATCGAATTATTCGACCGAACCCGATCCGAACGGCGGGCGCATCAACATGGGCGCCTACGGCGATTCGGGCGAGGCGTCGAAGAGCCCGCCTGCGGCAATAGACGACCTCGCCGCGAGTTTGTCTGCCAGGCTGAGCGTGGCGTCGGCTTCGAGTTCATCGGTGCTGTACAACAGATTTGTGGCAGCGAATGCGATTGACGGCAGCCCCGGCACGTTCTGGAGCAGCGGATTCAGCTCGGTGCAGCGC
The DNA here is from genome assembly GCA_013202185.1 of Planctomycetota bacterium. Classification (GTDB taxonomy): domain Bacteria; phylum Planctomycetota; class PUPC01; order JABMSA01; family JABMSA01; genus JABMSA01. Next base: position 3,891 of record JABMSA010000834.1, on the reverse strand, counting down.
ACGGAAAACCTGACGCTGTACCTTGGCGACACGCAGAACATCAGCAGGGTGCGGCTGTTGCCCCGGAGCAGTTACCCCGGGCTGTTCCCGGGCGACTTCACGATCGATGTGAGCGAAGACGGCGACAACTGGACGCAGGTGATTTCGGAGAGCGGCTACGTCGGAGAAAGCGGCGTCTGGTATGAGAAAAGCTTCGGCGCCCGCGACGCCCGCTACGTGAGGCTGACGGGGCCGAACATGCCGATCGGAGACGGCCGGGCATACTATTACATGCAGATTGCCGAGTTTGAGGCGCACGCACCGATCGAGCAGGATGTGGTGCTGCTGTGGACCGCCCCCGGCGACGACGGCTACGCAGGCACGGCCGCAGGTTATGACATCCGGTACAGTACGTCGCAGATAACGGCTCCTGCAGTATGGAATGCCGCCACCGCCATAACCTCCGAGCCCGATCCTCAAGCGGCGGGAGCGGGGCAGTCGATGACCATAAGCCTGTCTGATTTGCCTGCGGGCACACGGCTGTACTTCGGAATCAGGACAACAAGCCAGTCGGGATACGAATCGCGCCTGTCTGATTCACCTTTCGTTGACACGCCCGAGCCGATGGTGCCGTCGGCAGTAGTCGACCTCGCCGCGAGTGTGTGGTCGAAGCTGAGCGCCTCCTCAGAAACTGGCTCCAGTAGCCTTTATAACCGATTCGTTGCAGCAAATGCGACTGACGACAATCCCAATACATTCTGGAGTTGCGAGGGTACTGCGACCCCTCAGGCAGCATCCCTGACTCTTGATCTGGGCACGACGCAGCTCGCGCGGATCGTTCGGCTGCTGCCACGCGACGGCTTCCCGGGGCTGTTTCCGACAGACTTCACAATAGAGGTGAGCACCAACGCGACGGACTGGACACAGGTGGTCTCTGAAACCGCCTACACGGCAGAAAGCGGCTACTGGTATGACAAAACCTTCGGCGCCGCAAACGCGCGCTATGTGCGCGTGGCCGTGCCGGCAACGATGCTGTACGCCCCCGTCGGCCTGCACTACGTGCAGATTGCGGAGTTCGAAGTCTGCGGCCTGGCAGCCTTTACGGCCAAAGGCGCTGCAAGCTCCGGCGACCTCTACAACAGATTCGTCGCGGCCAATGCCACAGACGGCAACACGGCTACCTTCTGGAGCAGCGAGGCAGGCGTCACATCCCAGGCAGCCGGCCTGACGCTTGACCTTGGAAGCGTGCGCGCCGTTGGAAGGATACGGTGGTTGCCACGCCCGGGATTCCCCCAGTTGTTCCCGAGCAGCTTCACAATAGAAGCCAGCAGCAACGGATTCGACTGGACGCAAGTAGCGGCCGAGACCGGCTATGTCGCTGAGAGCGGCGTGTGGTATGAAAAACTTCTCGGCAGCGTATCCGCCCGGTACATAAGGCTCTATGGCGATACCAAGCTCTACGCGCCAAACGGATTCTACTACATGCAGATGGCCGAGCTTAACGCATGCGCGCCGGCGGACGACGTGGTGGGATTGTCGTGGACGGCCCCGGGCGATACCGTAAACACAGGCACCGCCGCAAGTTACGAGGTAAGGTACAGCACCCAGGAGATAACAGACCAGGCAACTTGGGACGCCGCCACAAGTGTTTCGGGCCAGCCACTACCACAGGCTGCCGCCAGCGACCAGTCGATGACGACGAGCCTGAGCCTGTTGCCGGCGGACGCGCGGGTTTACTTCGCAATCAGAACCACAAGCCATGCCGGCAGCGAGTCGGCCATATCAAACTCGCCCTACGTGGATACGCCGTCCGGCGGCGCCGGTGCCACCCGTCTGCTTGCATCGCGACGGGCGCTTCCCGGCGACGCGAACGGCGACTGCCGAGTGAACATCATGGACATCATCTTTGTAAAAGCAAGGCTGGGTCAAGACATTCACACGGGCGGGAACCGGAAAGCAGACGTTAACCAGGACGGCTTCATCGATGTGTTCGATATGATCTATGTTCGAGGGCGTCTGGGCGCTGCTTGCCAGTGAGGGCGCGGCCAAAACTAGGGACGGTTACCTATTTATTTGCAGATATTCCGTTGCTTGTGTTTTCAGAGAATATCCAGTAAACATCGCAGTTTCTGCGACACACGAATGAAATAATAGGTAACCGTCCCTAGTTTTATTCCGCCCGAGAGGCAGCCGAAGGAGCCGTCGAAGTCCGGCAAAACCTCTCACAACATCACTCCCAACATCTCATTCACATTGATTCCGCGCACGGCGCGCGATAGAATGTACGGATTATCTGCCGCGACCAACCAACAAGCATCGCGAGGCATCCGGCTTGCCGCGAAAGCTGCTGATCATACTCGTTCGAACGCTGGCCGACTTCATCGCCGTGCTGGCGGGCTTCGGCCTGGGGCTGATGGCGTATCATGCCATCGGGCTGGGCAAGCAAGATGCTCGCGTGCTCCCATACATCTACCTCGCCCTTTTTGCCGGCGTCCTTTTCATTGCCATCTTCCGCTGGATGGGCCTCTACGCGCCGGGCAGAAGCTCGCTGACGATCGCCGGAGTAACGCGCCTGTTCACCGGCTACGCGGCCGGTTCGCTCGTGCTTGCGGCCGCCACGTTCTTCTCGCGGATAGGGCAGGTCGATCCGCCCTCGCGGCTGGTGCTGTTCTACTCGCTCGTCATTGCGTTTCCGCTGCTGCGGCTCGAGCGCTTCCTGATGCGAAGGCCCGTCGCCCGGCTGCAGCAGATGCTCGGCGATACCCGCACCGCACTGATCGCGGGCGACGGCGAGCTTGCACGGCAGCTCCGCCGCGCACTCGAGCGAACCGACTCGCCGAAATACGAGATACTCAACGAGCCATGCTCCGCCGGCCGGCCGATCCTCATCGACCTCGAAAAAATCGCAGACGAGCGCAGCGTCGACATCCTATTCGTGGCCGATCAAAACATGGCGCACAGCCGGATGCTCGAGCTGCAGACCTTCTGCCAGGCACAAGGCATCGAGTTTTCATACGTGCCCGACCTCTTCGAATTCATCACGCACGACATCACGATAGCCGAGCTGGACGGCATCCCGCTCATCATGCGGCGTGTTCGCGGCCCGCGCCGCGCATACCTGGCGTGCAAGCGCATCTTCGACGTCATCTTCTCGGCCCTCGCGCTCATCATCCTGTCGCCGTTGTTCGCGTTCCTGGCGATAGTGATCAGGCGCAGCTCGCCGGGGCCCGTCTTCTTCAGCCACGAGCGCATCGGCCTCAACGGCAAGCCGTTCAAGCTCTACAAATTCCGCACGATGCAAGCCGGCATCGATCCCTACGCGCCGTCGCCCAGAAGCTCCAACGACCCCCGCATCACCCGGCCCGGCCGCTTCATCAGGCGCAAGAGCCTCGACGAATTGCCGCAGCTTCTCAACATCCTCAAGGGTGACATGAGCATCGTGGGGCCGCGCCCCGAAATGCCGTTCATTGTCGACACCTACACCCCCGCCCATCGCGCACGCCTCAACGTGAGGCCCGGCCTCACCGGAGTATGGCAGATCAGCGCACACCGCGCGGCCGACATCCACGACGTGATGGACTACGACGTCTACTACGTCGAGAACCAGTCGTTCATCCTCGATATGCTCATCATCCTCGAAACCGTCTTCTACGTCCTCAGCGGGAGGGGCGGCTGCTGAATCACCATAATCGTTCTTGTCTTCCTACTTATCGTCCTCGTCGTCGTCCTCGTCGTCGATCTTCTTTTTGCTCTTAATCCCTGTCCTTGACCTTCGGTTCTTCCGGATCTATTGTGGGTTACAGTCTTCGCAAGTCGGCAGCGTATCGCATCGACAACGAAAACGGTTGGGAAGAAGACGGCGATTCAGATGCGAGCCTCCGCAGGGGGCGGCAGATCGGATCGACGACGAGG
>JABMSA010000833.1 GCA_013202185.1 Planctomycetota bacterium | reverse complement strand
GTTCTCGCCGGGCCTGAGCAGCTTCGTCACATCGAGCCTGAACGGCTGCCATACGAGCTTGCCCGCGGCCCGACCGTTCACTGTTACGCCCGTGATGATCGCGTCGGGCCGGTCCATTTCGAGGTACACCTTCGAGCCCTTCTCGTTGAAGTTCGTGGCCAGCCTGAAGGTCTGCGAAAGGCCCACCGCCCCCGCGAAGAACGGCATCCCCTGTCTTGTCAGGTCGCCGGTTTTGCTCACGGCTACGTCATCGACCAAGGCAAACGGGCCGGGCGCGTCTACTGCCCGCCGGGGTGCGTCGGTGATCTCCGAGTCGCATGCCACTCCAAAATCGCCGACGATGTAAATGCTCTCGAATTCGACGCCGTGCTTGAGCCACCGAGCCTCGTCGCCCGTGGCGGTTTCCATCAGGGCTTCCCTGACGGCCCGCGGGAGGAAATTGCGCCGCAGCAGTATCACGTTTCGGCCTTCGACGATGCTGTCGTCGATGGACGTTTTGATGAACGAAATGTCTCGCCACCAGGTAGCGGCCGGGCGGGGGCCGGGCTTGCCGTTGATCAGGATTTCATACTCGGTTGGCTCTTCCATGACGAGGTTGATGTCGCGCGACTGTTCCGGATCGAGCCGCGATTCGAACGTGAACTCGAGCTCGACGTTCACTTCCCTCTCGAAGTCGTTGAGTTGTTCCTGCGCTTTTATTACGGGCATCTTGTCGGACCATTCGCCGCCGTCCGCGCGATACCGGCAGTAGTCGAGCGTGAGCGCGTTAAACTCCTTGCGATGTGTTTTCCACGTGTCCGCGAGCTTCCGTGTGCGCACGAGTTTCGGCTTCCTCGCGGCCCCGCCGAGCGGCCGTGCATCGGACCGGACCAGCAGCAGATGCGATCCCTTCGAGAAGAAGTGCAGCGGAAAACGAACGCCGTCTTTGCCCGCCTTGCATCGCACTGAGCTAACCTCGCCCGAGTTGCAATCGAGTTCCTCGATCCTTCCCCTGATGGGAATATGAATTTCGGCGTCGAAGGCCTTGCCCGGATTGATATTCGCGAGGAAGAACAGCTCGCCTTCCTTGTGGTGCCGCTGCTGCACCCAGATGTCGCGAAGGTCTCGGCCCTTTGCATCGGTTATCGCTATCGGCGGCGGGAGCGCCCTGTTCAGTGCAGCCGCCAGTGATGCCCGCCTGGCCGAAATCTTTTTCGCCATCCGCAGCACCTGTGCCGGGCGGTCGGAAAGCGCGCCGTCCATCCTCTCGGGCGGCGGCCCGATTGTCAAGACCGCCCCGCCGCCGGCGATGAACTTCTCGAGCAGATCCAAGGTCGTCGAACGGAGCGTGATGCAGCGCGGCACTATCACAACCTTGTAACGGCACTTGCCGACGCGGAACTCGTCACCCGAGACTTTTCCGTGGCGCCTGATGATCGTCTCGTCGCCGAAGTCGAAGTCGCGGTGCATGCCGAGGAGGTCCGTCGTCAGGCCCACAAGCTCGGCATTGAGGGCGTCCACCTCCTCCGACCCGTCTGCGCGGTACTCCGTCCACGCGCTCTCGATCGTGTGCAGCACCAGGACGTCGGCGGCGTGCTTGCCGCGCGTGAGCATGCTCAGCAGCCGCGCGAAATAGTCGTTGAACACGCGGTAGTCGTCCCACCACGGCTGCTGATAAAACAGCGAGGGCGGGAAATCGCGCTTTCGGCATCCCTTGGCCGAATACAGCTCGAGGTGCTGACAGGGTAGGTCTACGCCCTGGACGTATTGCCATTCGCCGATCCACTTCAGCTCTTCGAAGCTCACGTTCCAGCCGCTGCAGCCGTACATCTCGGAGAGGACGCGCCTGCCGCCGAACTGGTGCGCCACGCTGCTTACCTGCTTGCACAGCAGAGGATCGCCGACGTGCCGCATGAGGTGGTCGATGCCCGGCATGTGCTGAAACTCGTAGTGCGGCATCGCGGCGCCGATGACGTCGATCTGGCTCTTGAGGCTGTCCTCGCAGAGGTAATGGCCGGTGAAGATCAGGCCGTGCTTGTCGCACCATTCGTATATCTGTTTGCTGAATGCCTTGACGTAGAGGTCGGTCACGGTCGACCAATAGTCGTAGCGGGCCCTCCGGTAATCGCCGACGTCGAAGAAGAGCGACGGCAGGACGTCGAGGATGTCGTATCCTTTCTTCTTCGCGAAGCTCTTGGGCAGGGCCTTGGTCCAGGGCATCCGGCGGTAGTTGGGTTCGTCGGTGAAGATGCCCGGGATCGTCTTGCCGAATTCCTTCTTGAGCGCCTTGCGGTAGGGCTCGTACTGCACATCGATGAACGCCTTCACCACCTTTTTGCTGAGGAGGTCCACGTAGCCTGCGTTCGCGTAATGAAACCGCAGGATCACTTCCTCGGCCGAGGCGGCGTCTTTGGCCTCGATGCGCTTGATGTCCGAGTAGCCGTCGCCGCTCTTTCGCGCAGAGAACACGCAGAGCATATTGTCGACGGGTTCGAACGCGGCGGGTTCGAGGGCGTCCACGCGCAACTGTTTCGCCTGGTACTCCGCCCCCTTGGCGGCTACCATTCCGCCCGCGCAGCCGCTAGGCCAGCAGTCTTCGTCGTAGAGCCATGCCTTGATCCCCGCCTTCTTGCTCTCTTGCACCGTCTTGCGTATGCACTTCATCCAGTGCTTGCCCATGTATTCGGTTATCAGGCCGATGCGAGCATGCATGAAATGCCCGCCGAGGCCCACGCGCGCCATCTCGCGCACCTGTCGCTGAAGCTCTTTCGGGTCCAGGTCGTCGTTCCACGACCAAAACGGCGCCCCGCGAAATGATACGCCCTTCTTACCGGCTTTCCGGAATGAATCTGACAGTGCCATGTTCAGCTCTCCCACAGCATGCGATTAGCTCACAAACACGTGGAGAGCACTATATCGGAAACTCGCGGCGGAATCAAGGAAAGAAGGGGCGAGCCCAGCGTTGAAACGCTGGGCTACCGTCAGCCGTGCCTACGGCACTGGGCAAGGCGGATGCCCGCGCGCGTGCAGTCCTGTAAGGACGACTGATGGTAGCCCAGTAGTTCACTGCTGGGCAGAGGGCTGCTGCCGGGCGGAGGGCTCTCAGCCCGCGGATGGAAGGCGCAGATCAGAATTCGCCCGGGCCGGAGGAGGCCGGCATGCCGCTCTGAACAAACGACATGTAAGTAAACTCGGCGGCGCGCTGCTCGGCCTCTTTCTTGCTTCGGCCCCACGCCCTTCCGAAACGCTGCTTGCCGATCACGGCGACCACGTGGAACGACTTCTGATGGTCCGGGCCGGTGTCGTCGATCACTTCATAGGTTGGTGCGTTGGCAAACTCGCGCTGTGCATACTGCTGCAAGAGCGACTTGAAATTGACGCGATTCTGGTCCCGCACCGCCTCCTTGATATCGTCGGCGAGCACATCGAGGATGAACTTCCTGGTGGGCTCCAGCCCGCCGTCTTTGTAAATGGCCCCGATAATGGCTTCCATTACGTTTGCCATCACCGAAAGCGGCAGCCGCTCGGAGCTGAGCATCCCCTTCCCTACCGAGATGAACTCGTTGAGGACAAGATCAGCGCTCTGCAACGCGAGCGTGGCCCTGCTGACGACAACCGATTTTATTCGAGTAAGCTCGCCCTCGTTGCGATCCTTGAGGTGTCCGAAGAGGTACTCGGAGATGACCATCCCCAGAATGGCGTCGCCGAGAAACTCCAGCCGTTCGTTGCTCGGCCGGCCGTCGCCCTTGTTCGAGGAATGAGTGAGCGCCTTTTTCAGCCAGGCGCGATCCTCAAAACAATATCCTATCCGCTTCTCGCAGTTTTCCAACATCACTTGGTCCATGACATGTTCTCTCCGGCTCGGCTGTCGCGGGGTCATTTTCAATACCGCGACAGTCGTCCTTTTACGTGCGCCATCTTGCTCGCCAGGCCCACCGCAACACCGAAGATGAACCCTCCGATATGCGCCCAGTAAGCCACGCCGGTGGTTTGGGCCATCATCTGCAGTTTGCCCAGGCAAATCTGCTGGACAAACCAGATCCCGATGGCGTAGAGCGAAGGAAGCTCAAAGGTACCCATCAAGAAAAAGAAGAAGTACCAAAAGCGTATTCGCCGCCGCGGGAACCAAACCACATACGCGCCCAGCACGCCGGCAATCGCACCCGACGCACCAATACACGGAATGTCGATCGAGGCCCCCGTCGCCATCACAATGTGCCCGACGTTCGCGGCGACACCACACAAGAGATAAAAGAGCAAATACAGCCCGTGACCGAGCTTGTCTTCCACGTTGTCGCCTGCAATCCACAGGAAGAGCATATTGCCCAGCACGTGGGCCACTCCTCCGTGCAGAAACAGAGGCGTCAGCAGTTTCCAGCCTTCGCGGCTCACTGCCCCTGCGAAGTTCTGCTGAAACTCCGCCGGCACCAAGCCGAAGGCATCGACAACACGCACATACTGCGCACTGCGAAACACGAGGAAATAGAAGAAGATAATGAGGTTGGCGGCCAACAACAGGTAGTTTACGATGGGAACCCGTTTTGTTGGATTAACATCGCCAACAGGCACAATCAGCAACATTCGCCATACCTGCCATTGGCGGCCAACATCTTAACCTCTATATTAAGTTTAGCACGAAAACGTTACGAATTCAAGGAATATTATCTGCATGAGCACGATAGGTGTGCCCCCGTGTCCTCGAATTCGCTACTCCTCACCCTCAATCTCATTCGTACCGGCCGTAACGTTGTATTGCCGCCATGATCAGCCTCATGCCCGTGAGGCGTGAGCCGTTGTTTATCGAGCCGGCGGTGCTGAAACGCAGGCCGCGCTTTTCCCGGGCCTGGTCGAAATCGCGCAGGAACTCGGCAACGATGTTTTCCTCTTCGTTGCGACACAGCGTGAATGGCGCAAGCTGGCCGTCGATGACGGCGTTCGGCAGGTGCTCGCGGATTTCGCTCACCGTTACGGTCGGGCCGAAGTTCGTGCCTGTGAAGTTCAGCTTGCCCAGCAGCGGCAGCAGGTGCGACATCGCCGAGTCCGAATGCTGATGCCGCGAGTGTTTGGCGTCGGGGCAATAGCGGTCGAACACTCCCTTCAGGATCGGATACCCGAACAGTTCGTACATCTCCGGCGTCAGCAGAGCACAATTATCGTCCGCCCAGCCCCAGCCGTGCGGGGCGGCTTCCGGCGTGTGGCCGGCTTCCTCATCGAGCACGCGGGCGATCCCGAGAATCGAATTGAGGATAGCATCGCGGAAGCGGACCGCGAGATCGGGATTGTCGAGGATCAGGAAGATGAGGTTCTCGACGCCATAAACAGACATGGGCGCGGCCATTCTTCGACACTGCCTTTCAGGCCGCCGCGGCGGCGAATCGCCTGGCATATTCGCACTGCATGTGATGCTGCCAATAGTCATCCCAATCGCCGTTGAGATACAAGGCACGCAGTTGCAGCACTGTTTCG
>JABMSA010000832.1 GCA_013202185.1 Planctomycetota bacterium | reverse complement strand
GCGCCCAGGAAATCCATAAGCCCCTCCGCGAGTGCGCGGTCATCGGCATCAGTCCATCCCGGCACCTTCACTTCGTCGCCATGTTGTTCGGCAGCTTCGAGCTTCTTCGCCAGGCGGGCGAACGTCCTTATTGCCCGCCCGGCCATCTTCGCCATGCCCATGTCGGAATCGGCGGGGACGATGGCAAGCATGGTCCGCGATGTCTGGATATACTCCAACCCGCGCGGGCGGAGGATACGGCGGAGCACCTCCCCCGCCGGCATGTTCTCCACCTTGAGCGTCACCGGCTCTGCCTTCTCGATCAGCTCCTGGTCGTACGCGAGCCGCAGTCCGGATTGTTGTTCGATTTGTTTGAGTGCGTCGGGGAGGGGAGCGTCCTTCAGGTCGATTGTGACAGGATGATCTTCCGGTGCCGCATGCGCCGTCGCGGTGGCGAGCAGAAACGCCAAGAGCACGAGAATCGTTGCTCTCATCTTCGGCTCCTATTTGCGGATGGTGATGTCGTTTCGCACTTCCGGGAAAGGCCCGCAATGAGGAGGCGGTTCACTTTGCCTGATCGCTTTTCTTTGCGTTCTTCTCCCATTGTTCGAGCTTCGATCTGGCCTGCATCCGGACATGAGCATTCTCATCCGTCTGGAGTTCCTTCACAACCGCCACCAGTTCGGGCGTCGGATCCGACCTCATGCGCGCCAGGATGAGCCATCTGCTCGAGGCGAGTTCCTTATCCTTGAGAGCGCACACGGTGAACGCGCCGTCGCCCAGCGGCTTCTTGTACCGTGGCTTGGTTGCCAGTGCTTTCCGCATATCTATCGGCAGCTTGCCGTAGTTCTCGGCGAGAACTGCGTACACAGCCGCCACCGGGCACACGTCCTCGACCAGCAGGACGGCGGTAAGGCGAAGGGCCGGGTCCTCTTTCTCGTCGAGCATGATCTCCTCCAAAGGCACGACCGCCTCCATTCCAGTGGCATGGGCATACAGCTTGAGGCCTTCGGATCTGGCCTCTGCGGTTCGCTTTGCGTCACGTGCCAGCATCAGGCCGGTCTCGGCCGCAACGTTCCTCCACACTGGCGGCGGCCCTTCATGCTTTTGCGTCTGACGCAATGCCGCTCTGACCGCGCTGTCTGCGAACCTGGTGATCTCGTCGATCGGCTGGTTTGTCTTTGCACACTCGGCCACGGCATCCAGGAGCGCCGACACCTGATCGGGCCGGCGACTCAGCGCTCGGGCCGATAGCTTGCGGTACTCCATCGGTTGATTGGGGTCAATCAGCGTTTCGAGCAGGTGGTCGATAAATTTCTGGGACATCATCCTGCTATCGAAAGCAGCAACTTTCACGACGTTCAGCCGCTGTTCCTGCGGCATCGTGCCGGCAAGGAGGCGCTTCTGCAACTCGGCCCAGGCCCGGGCACCGAGGTCGCGGTCCCGCCCCTTGACCACACCTGCGAACAGTATGACCTGATCGGAAGGTCTGCCGCTCTCCATGATTCTGCTGCGTGCTGGTTCCATCGCTTCAAGCAGGCCGGGTGCATCGACCTTCTTGCGAGCCCCGAGGTAGCAATAGAGTGCGCCAAGAGCCCTGGCCGCTTCGGGAAAGAGGGCCTCGTCGCCGGCGTGGCCGAGAAGCTGCACGATCGCCTTGCTCAAGGGGGGCGGAAGATCACCCGGCTGGGAATGGAGCAGCGGTCCATACGAGCCAACAATGGCCTCGAGTAGCAGGAAGCCTGCGGCAGTTTCCTCCTTCGAGGCCCCGTTTCGGCTGCAGGCCGCGAGGGCGTCGGCAAGGATGGTCAGCCACCGTGCTCTGAGCGGAGCATTCGACTTCCACGCCAGATGGCTCGGCTTGTTGACGTAGGCCGTCAGAGCAGTTACCATCTCCGCACTAACCGGCTTGCCCGGATCCAAGACCTGATCGAGCCGGTCTGCCACTGCGCCTGCAGCTCCGTCTAATCGGACGGACACCATAATGTCCGTGGAAAGCAGCAGTTTCCGAAACAACATCGGCTCCAGGCCCCGGACCACCGCATTCAGGGGATCCTTGTCGAGCAGCCAGTAGTTCCGCATCCTTTCAACGAACAGATTCTGGAGCGCCAGGTCGTTCGTCTTGAGCACAACGTCCATCACCTTCCTCCGTTGCTGTTTCCAGACGGCGCGCCCATCCCAGTGGCGGGTCCACGCGAGCATTTCCAGGAGCAGTCTCGATCTGATTGACTTCGGATCGCGGTCCACCTCGTCCTGGAAAACGGAGAGCGCATTCTCGAACGGGAAGCGATGGCCGATGACGGCTGCGGCGGCCGCGCTCACGGCGAATGGTGGCTTCCTAAAGGCGGCGACGACTGTCTCTTGGAGCTGGCGCGCGACCACCCTTTTCTGCGAAATGTTGATACCGGCGAGCGCCGCCAGGCGTTCGAGTTCATCGTCCGACTTCAGCGCCCGCACGAGCCGTATCACCGCTTTCGGCCGATCCAGTTCTTCTTCTTTCTGTGGGCGTCCCGTCAGCCAGGAAAGCAACTGCGGCTTATTGCCCACGCCGATGAGCAACAGGCCGACGGTTCGCTCCCAAGGGTCGTTCGAGTCGGCGAGTTTCTCGATGGCTTGCAGATCGAGGCCGTCGGATTTGGCTCTGTTGGAACGGTACCTGAAGTGCGCGAGCAGGGAGCAGGTCCCCAATACCTTGTGTGAACGCTTCGGCGAGCGCATCAGTTTGACGATGCCGGCTACCGCCTTTGTCCGCCGGCGCGATGAGGCGCCGTCGCGGGTGTCGGTGAGTTTCTGGCGCCACGGAAAGAGAGGCAAGAAGGCATCGCCGGCGGCCTTCAGCCAAGGATCGTTCAGCCGGGGCACAGCCTGGCGGATGGCCGACAATCTGTCTGCGGCCCTGTCGAAAGAGCTTGCCGGTACGGGACCATCTCGTCTCATCACCGGGCTCAGGTAGAACGCCACGATTGCCTTGATGATGGGGTTCTTTTCGGTGCGGACGAAGCCGATGAGTTCCTTCAACGCGCGATCCGGTTGCGTGCGCTGTTTGTGCTCGAGCCAAATGATCCAGGCCGCCGCGCGGACCGCACCACTGGAGTCGTTGCGGAGGGATTCGAGCGCCGCCATCTCCTCCGCCCGGTCAGCCAGCGTCAATGCCGCCACAAACCGGACTTCGACGGCAGGATCCTGCGCTGCGGCAATCGCAGCCGTTCCTCCCTGGCCGAAGCTGCCGAGCAGGTAAACGCCCAGGCAGCGGCTTCCGGGGGCAGGATCGTCCAGCATCTCCCGCGCCGATTCCATCAGCGACTTCCTCTGGGCGGCATCGAAACCGCTTTCAGAATGAGTGCTCACTTTGTTAGCACTGCGACGATCGAGGTACCTGACAACGGCCCCGTACACCTGTACCATGGCCCCCGCATGCACGTCAGGATCGTGAATCCTGATCGCGTCTGGCAGAGAACAAATGCCCTGCAACGGAGAGGCGGATTCAAACGGCTCAGTTCGGCCAGTGAAGCCTTGCTCCTTGAAATAATGTGCCGGCCCCAGAATATCCACAATCCCCTCCGCCAGCGCGCGGTCGTCGGCATCCGTCCACCCCGGCACCTTCACTTCATCGCCGTGCTGCTCGGCGGCTTCGAGCTTCTTCGCGAGGCGGACGAACGTCCTTATTGCCCGCCCGGCCATCTTCGCCATGCCCATGTCG
>JABMSA010000831.1 GCA_013202185.1 Planctomycetota bacterium | reverse complement strand
GTCCGCGCAGGCCGCCGGAATTCCTGTTGATCTTGCCGCAATTCGGGCCTCCGCCGACGTTATAATGCACAGCGGCATTGCATATGAATTCCGCCCCACGGTTTGCCCCCAGGTGCTCGGGCACGACGACGTCGTCGACGCCGCGCGCAGCATTCGCGGCGCGAGTCTGTTGATCCTGCAGCAGTTCAGGCCGGTCGACTGCCTCGATCCGGCATTCGAAAAGATCGCGCCATACGAGGAAAAACAGCTCGACCGCATGGCCGCCGAGGCAGGGGAGTTCGTGGAGAAGTGCGTGGTGACGAAGTGAGCGCAACCTCCTCACCACAGAGCGGGGCATGGCACCTATGGCACAACTGAAAGAAGCAAGATACTGGGAGAAGCTGCCCGACGGGCGCGTCCACTGCAAGCTCTGCCCGCACAACTGCCACATCGCCGAAGGCAAGCGCGGCCTCTGCCGGGTACGCAAAAACGAAGGCGGAACCCTCTACTCCATCATCTACGGGCGCATCACGTCGGCGTCGATGGATCCCATCGAGAAGAAGCCGCTGTATCACTTTCATCCCGGCAGCGCTATCCTCTCGCTCGGCACGATGGGCTGCAACTTCGCATGCAAATTCTGCCAGAACTACACCATCGCGCAGATGGAAGCCCCCACGCGGCCGATGAGCCCCGAAGAAGCCGTAAGGGCGGCCGGCGAGCGCGAATCCATCGGAATCGCCTACACTTACAACGAACCGTTCATCTGGTATGAATACGTCTACGACACCGCAAGGCTGGCGCGCGACAACGGCCTCAAGAACGTGCTCGTCACCAACGGCTACGTGCAGCAGCAGCCGCTTCTCGACCTCCTGCCCTGCATAGATGCGCTCAACATCGACGTCAAGAGCATGCGCCCCGAGTTCTACAAGGAAATCTGCCGAGGCACCATGGACCCCGTGCTCGAAACGTGCAAAACAGCCGCCAGGCACGCACTCGTCGAGATCACAAACCTCGTCATCCCCGGTTACAACGACACCGACGACGACTTCGAGAAGCTGGCGGACTGGATAGCCGACAACCTGGGCAGAAGCACGCCCGTGCACTTGTCGGCGTACTTTCCGTGCTTCAAGCTACAGGCCGAGCCGACCCCGATATCGACGCTCGAGCACGCCTTCGACGTATTCGCCAAGCGCCTCGATCACGTCTACATCGGCAACGTTGCTTCGCGAAGAGGCGCCGACACGTTGTGCAGATCATGCGGGGCGCTGCTCATCGAGCGACGAGGTTACACAACGAAAATACTCGAACTGAATGAAGACGCCACGTGCTCGCGATGCGCAGCCGTGAACAACATCGTAATGTGAAATGACCGACACAGGAACGCCACGATCACGGCGTCGGAGCGTGAGCCCGTTTTCCTTAAAGAAACGCCGTAAAACTGACGAATTTAAGGACATGAAGGTGTGTCGCCTTTGCACAGTGTTTGTGCGCAGATGTGGCGCGCCGACGCAATGAAACGAAAATACGACCAGCAACGACCTGGAGAGAACGCCCTTGCAACTACACAAACTCGAACTCTACGGGTTCAAATCCTTCGCCGATAAAACCGAGTTCGTCTTTGACGGCGGCATGACGGTATTCTGCGGGCCCAACGGCTGCGGAAAATCGAACATCGTCGACGCCGTCAAGTGGGTGCTCGGCGAGCAGAGCGCAAAGTCGCTGCGCGGCTCTGATATGGCCGATGTCATATTCAACGGCACAGCCAACCGCAAGTCACTCGGGTTCGCCGAAGTGTCACTCACAATCCTCAACGACAAAGGAATGCTGCCCGTTGATTACCGAGAAGTGCGGATCACCCGCCGGCTGTACCGCTCGGGCGACAGCGAGTACCTCATCAACATGCAGCCCGTCCGCCTCCGCGACATACGCGAGCTGTTCATGGACACCGGCATCGGCATGGACGCCTACTCCGTGATGGAGCAGGGCAAGATCGACGCCCTCCTGCAATCCAACCCTTCCGACCGCCGCGCAGTATTCGAAGAAGCCGCCGGCATCAGCAAATACAAAGCCAAGAGACGCGCAGCCATGCTCAAGCTCGATCGAGTCGAGCAAAACCTCCTCCGGCTCGGCGACATCATCGAGGAAGTCGAAAAACAACTCCGATCGATCAAGCGCCAGGCGTCTGCCGCGAGGCGTTACAAGGAATCGTCCGATCTCCTCAACGAGCGAAAA
This sequence comes from Planctomycetota bacterium, assembly GCA_013202185.1. GTDB lineage: Bacteria > Planctomycetota > PUPC01 > JABMSA01 > JABMSA01 > JABMSA01. The sequence goes on along the minus strand of JABMSA010000831.1, from coordinate 4,305 downwards.
ATCCAACTGGCCCTGCACCGCTACCACGAACTCGGCACGCATGTCAAGAGCGTAGAGGACGAAATCCGGCAGGCACGCGACGGCCTCCAGGCGCTGCGGGCGGCCGCCGAGAAAAAGGAAGCCGAGCGCAGCGAACTCGAGACATCGGCAATCGAGATGGACAAGCAGATCGCGCGGGTCGATTCGGCCGACGCCGAAATCCAGAGCCAAATGGCGGCCGCCGAAGAGGCCGTAAACCTCAACCGCGAGAGGATGCAGGAACTCCAACTGTCCGAATCCAAATACACCAGTGAAATCAACACGCTCACCAACCGCCTCAACGACACACGCCAGGAACTGGAGCGCGCGCTCGAGGAAATCGCGGCCATCGACGAGGGCCTCATAACCGAAACCGCAACACTCGAGACACATCTCGCCGCCATAAACGAAATGACCCGGCAGTGCCTGGCCATCGCGCGCGACATCGAGAAACAGCGCATCGAAGTGACGGACATCATGCGGCTGGCCGCATCGCACCAGAACCGCCTCTCGAGCCTCGATGCCGAGCAAAACTCGATCGACAGCCAGACAACACGCATGACGCAGCGCATCGAAGACCGCAAAGGCGAGCTTGCAAACATCGAAGAGCGCATAATCGCCGACGTCGCCGGCATCGACGGGCTGTCGGACCAGCTCGACGGACACCAGGCCGTCATGGTCGAGAAACAGGCCCGCCGAAACGACGTCAAGACGCGCGTCGAGCTTCTGGGCGACAAGGTCGCCGAAAAACGCAGCCACCTCGCCGCACGCGAATCTCGCCGACAGGTCCTCCAGGACCTCGAGGAAAAGCACGAGGGCCTCAACCAGGGCGTTGTCAATATCCTCGAGGAAATGAAATCGAACGGCGGCAGCGCCTCCGGCGTGAAGGGCATCGTTGCCGACCTCATGCAGGCCGACATGCACTACGCACCCGCGCTCGAGGCCGCGCTCGGCGAAAGCGCGCAATTCCTCGTAACCGAATCCGTCGAGCATTCCATCAGGGCCGTCGAGCACCTCAAGCAGAATCAAAAAGGCCGGGCGACGTTCCTGGCACTCGATCGCCTCCAGCACAACGGCCACGCACCCCTGCCGGAAACCAACGGCAGCTTCGTGGGCCGCGCACACGAACTCATCCGGTGCGACGACGCCCACAAGCCCCTATTCGGCAATCTCCTTCACAACACGCTGATCGTCAGCGACCTGGCGGGCGCCGTCGAAATGTCGTCCAACGGCTTCCGCAACTTCCGCCTCGTGACCCTCGAGGGCGACATCATCGACTCGGGCGGCGCGGTAACCGGCGGCAGCACCCAGGGCCGCATGGGGGTCATCTCGCGAAAGAGCGAACTGCACGCCATCACCGCCGAGCTGGTTGGCCTGAAGGCCGAGATACAACGCCTCCAGGAAGAATACACTCAGCGGGCGCACGAGCGCGACGAACTCGAGATCGCCATCGACGAACTCCGAAACAAGATCCACGCTGCAACCGTCGACCTCGCCGAGAAGCGAAAAGAACTCAGCCGCCTCACCGAAACCAAAGAGCGATTCCTCCAGGAGATGCAGTCGGCCCGCACCGAGCTTGAGGAGCTTGGCCGCAGCCTCGAGCGCGTCGACCGGCAGAAGCGCGAAGTACAGGGCCAACTCGAAGAGCTGCGCACCAGGGAGCAGGCCGCCAGCTCCGAGATCGAAACAATGGAAGCCGCCCGCAAGCAGAAAGACGATCATCGGGCACAACTCAACGCGCAGGCCACCGACCTGAAGGTGCACATCGCGCGGCAGCGTGAGCGCAGCGAAAGCCTCCGGTTTGCCGGCGAGCGCTACCGCCGCTCGATCGAAGAAAACGAGGCCACCATCAAGCGCGACAAAGAGGAAATCGAGTTGTGCGGCAAGCGACGCAAAGACTCGGCCGCCGTGATCGAGCAAAAACAAGCCGAAATCGATCGCCTGATCGCCGAGCGCGAAACGCTCAAACAAAACAGCGTCGAACTCCGCAACCGGCGCGCCGAACTCGCTGACAGGCTTGCAGATTTGCTGGAAGCGCTCAAGGCGCTCCGCCGCGACACCGAGGAGCGCGAAGAAGCCACACACAAGCTCGAGCTGAAGCTCAACGAAATCCGGCTCCGATTCGACAACCTCGAAGAGACAACCCGCGAGCGCCACAGGGTCTCGCTCAAGGAGCTGCTCGGCGAGTTCATCGCAGCGCTCGAAGCCGAAGAGGAGCCCGTCGACTGGGACGCCCTCCGAACCGAGATCGAGGACCTCGAGGGCAAGATCCAGCGCATGGGGAACGTCAACCTCAACGCTATCGACGAACAGGACCAGCTCGAGACCAGGCTGTCATTCCTCACGACACAGCGCGACGACCTCGCGTCGGCGAAGAACTCGCTGCAGGACGTCATCCGCAAGATCAACCGGACCAGCCGCGAGATGTTCGAGCAAACATTCATCGCGGTCCGCGAGAACTTCGGAGTCACCTTCCGCAAGCTCTTCGGCGGCGGCAAGGCCGACATCATCCTCGAGGACGACAAGGACATCCTCGAGGCGGGCATCGAGATCGTCGCCAAGCCCCCCGGCAAGGAGCTGCGCTCGATCAGCCTGCTCTCCGGCGGGGAGAAATCGCTGACGGCCGTGGCGCTGCTCTTTGCGATCTTCCAGTCGAAGCCGAGCCCGTTTTGCATTCTCGACGAGGTAGACGCCGCCCTCGACGAAGCCAACACCAGCCGCTTCATCGGGATGATCCGCGATTTCATCGAATCGCAGTTCATCATCATAAGCCACAGCCGGCGCACGATCGGCTCGGCCGACACACTCTACGGCATCACGATGCAGGAGTCGGGCGTGTCGAAACGGATCGCCGTGAAGCTCGAGGAAATGGACGAAGAACTCGAGCCCGAGCCCGAAGAAGCAGTGGCGTGAAACTTGACATCCTGTCACCAACAAGATCCCCCTAATCCTTCGATGGCCCATTGAGAGGGCGCAACGCCAAGACTGTGATTCTTGTGCGCCCGGCCCCGCAGGCCTGACACTTCCGAGCTATTTGATCTGCTTGAATTCGCGGCAAGAGTGCGGGTGGAGCCAGGCATCAGCAACACGAAGTTGGAGAAGAAGAGAGACTAACCATCCGCCGTCGCTGTGGCCATGGCGCACAGGCTGAGGGCACGCAGAGGGCTGGCGGGAGAGGCCACGATCGTTATTGCAAACCACTCAGGGCGCCATGATCTTCACCGATCACGGCGCCCTGCCCTGTAGAGACGCCCCGGTGGGGCGTGTGTGTTTAGCGTCCGGGTGCGGGTGGGCCGAGGTACTCCTTGACAAACGCTCCGGTGGTTGTGTTCCACACGCTGAAGCGCTTCGGCACGATATCGGTTTCGGCCGCCCAGATCCTGCCGCGGGCATCCACGGCCATGCCCCACACGGAGTTCATTCCGGCGGGATTCCAGTGCCCGCGTCGCACGCGCCCGCCTTGTTTGCCGATCTTCAGGAGCAGTTTGCCTTCGGGGCTGTACTTGAGAATCTGCTTGTCCTTGCCCTGCTTCGCGACGTAAACGTTGCCAAGGCCGTCAGCCGTGTGAACGCTGCAATCCTTCAGGTCGTCGAGGAAAGGCGTGGTCTTGCCGGTCTCGGGATCCAGCCGCAGCAGCCTGGTCCGCTCCGAGAATATGTATAGCGCCCCGTTGCCGGCGGCGATCCTGCCCGGCGAGTTGATGTCGATGGTCTTCAGCAGCTTGGCGCTCTGGGCGTCGATGACGGCGACAAAATCGGAGCGCGCCCGATGATAGATGAGAAAGCTTTCCCCGAAGATATCGCTGGTCGCCTGGATGACTTTGAGAAACGCCCATTCCAGAATAAGCGCCACCCTCCGTCAAGGCTGACGTTGTCATCCCATCCACCCGCAAGAAATCCTTGCCAAGCGATACCGGATATTGTATACTTGTTGCCTGGCCAATGGGAGAGCGTCTTGGACAGTCTCATCGACGGTCCATGAACCGTCTCATACAGACTGTATAGGACGAGGCCCCGAAAACGGATTACGGAGGCAAGATGTGATGGCACAAGGGGTCCGAGCAACCGATCGTCGTATGCTCCCCGGTTCAGTCTCAAGGGGGCAGTCTGCCTCGACCGGTTTATACGGCCTGCATAAACATTGTTGGCAATAGGAAAGACGAAATGAAATATCAAAGGGAGTTTATTGGCGAAGCGTTGGGCACATTTGTGCTGGTGTTGTTCGGATGCGGATCGGTCGCGGTCTCCGTGTTGTTCGATGCGCATCAAGGGCTGATGCAGGTGGCC
>JABMSA010000830.1 GCA_013202185.1 Planctomycetota bacterium | reverse complement strand
TTTGTGCTTCACAGATGGCGCTTCATTGCCACATGGGCGCTGCATTTGTGCGTTATCGTCCGGCAGACGTTGATGAAAGCAATCCTGAATGCGGAAAGAAACGGATCGACGACGAGGACGAGGACGATTCGGGGGGAGCCCCCGCGAGCTAAGGGGTGAACGCGTGCAATTTGGCCAGGCGTTTGCGCAGCCTGAAGTGAAGCTTGTCGAGCACTTCGTTGTGTATCTGGCAGATGCGCGATTCGGTGATGTCGAGCACCTCGCCGATCTGCCTCATTGTGAGGCGGTCGTAGTAGTAGAGGAGGATCACGAGCCGGTCGATTCGTGGGAGTGAGCGGATGACGTCGGCGATGATTTCACGAACTTCGCGCTGCTCGATGATGTCGGCCGGATTGAGGGACTTGTTGTTCCTGACTATGTCTTTGGGTGCGAGTGCTTCCACATCTCGGCCATGCAGTGATCGCGTGGCGGGCGCCGACGCGTGCATTGCGATGATCTTGTAGTCCTTGTCGGTGAGGCCTGCGTCGCCGGCGACTTCCTGGTCGGTGGGGTTGCGGCCCAGGTGCTGCTGGAGGGCGTTGTACGACTCGCGGACCTTGTGGGCCTTGGTGCGCAGTGGGCGGGGCATCCAGTCGAAGGCGCGCAGTTCGTCGAGCATGGCCCCGCGGATTCTCGAGGTGCAGTACGTTTCGAATTTCGCGCCCATCGCCTCGTCGTATCTCTCGATCGCCTGCATCAGGCCGAGCGCGCCCGCGCCGGCCAGCTCTTCCCGGTTGACAGTATCGGGAAGGTCCGGGGCTACACGCTCGGCAGCCATCTTCACTAGGTAGAGGTACTTGCCGACGAGGCGATTGCGGATTTCGGCGCTGCGGGTGCGCCGGTACTGATCCCACAGCTCATCCGTCGGCGTCGTGGCGTCGTCGGTGATTGTCTTTTTCGACATCCTTGTTTCCTTCTTGCCCGTTTCGAGGCCGCTCTTGTTTCAGAATCTCTCTGATCGCGATCAAGGTGTGATCGCGCTTGAGTTCTTTTACTCGTTCCAGTATCTCAAACACCTCCTCGCCGTAAAGACGGTGGCCCGCTTTCGTGCGGCGGGCGGGTTTGATCAGGCCGAGCATAGTGTAATTGTGGATGGTCTGCCTCGACATCCCTGTGTATTCCATTATTTCGCCGATCTTGTAGAGCTTTATCGGCTTCCTGGCAGCCATCTTCCATATCCTCAGTTACAGGGGCCCGTACGGGGGCCGAAAAGCGAGCAAGACATATTTTGCACATCGCACTGTGCACATCGTAAAGTACAACATACACCTTACGCTATGTATTTTACACATTGCGCGGCGCGTGTCAAGAAAAAAATCGAAAAAAAACATGCCCCGCGACGGGCACGCTCGGCATCCGGTGCAACACAAGGAGAGCCGGCTCCATAATGCCAAGGCCGGCCAAGGGCGCATCTCGCGGCGCGAATGGGCACCACAGGCACATTCCGGCGGTGCAAGGCTTCGGGATCGGTGCCTCTGCGCTCGGAAAACATGAAAGGGATGGCAAGCGGAGAGCGCCTGATTTCGGTATGATTCAGGCGGGTAATCTTGACGACGTAACGTTGCTTCCGGCCGGCAACATGTCCTTTTCGCGTTGCTCCGGTGTCCAAAACGCCGAACGGCACAGGGCTTTTCGGGAAATTCCTATTGACACACAAGCCCTTCTTTGATATAAATAGTATGGGACTAACAGGAGTTGATCGATGGACATATCAAAGCAATACGACAAGGCCCGCGAAGCCGTTGAACGTGGCAACGATGAGTATGCCATTGAACTGCTTCAACAGATCCTGATGATCCGTCCGGATTCCATCGAGTCGCGCCGGATGCTGCGCGAAACGGTAAAGAAGAAATTCCGAAAGTCCGGCGTGAAATCGGCGGGGCCTGCGGCCTATCTCAAAGGCTTGGTTCCCCTTGTAAAGATGGTCATCTTCTCCCTCGTGAAAAAGCACGACCTGACCCTGATAGAGTGCGAAAAGTTTCTCGTCAACGATCCCGAGAACAAGTTCGCACTCGCCATACTGGGCAAATCGGCCAGCCAGGTACCAAAGTGCATGGACACGGCGATTTGGGCATTCCAGTCGATAGTGGAAGAGCACCCTGAGAACGTCAAGGCGCTGCAAACACTCGGCGAGTTTTATGAGGAGACAGACAACGTGCTCAACGCGATCGAGTGTTACGAGAAGATCATTCAGAGGAAGCCCACCGACAGAGAGACCGAGCTCAAGCTCAGAGACCTCGCCGCGAGAAAAACCATGAAAGCCGGATGGGACAAGGTCGGCGAGCGAGGCGACTTCAAGGAAGTGATGCGCGACACCCACCAGATGGAAGACCGATCCGGCGAAGAAGAAGTCATTCGAACAGATTCCGACCTCGAGCGCAACATCACACGCGTCAAGAAAGACCTCGAAGACGATCCCAACAACAAGCAGTACGTCATTCAACTCGGCGAACTCTACCGCCGCGGCAAGCGCTACGACGAGGCCGAAGCACAATACAAGGCAGCCAAGCAGCTCGACGAAAAGGACTACTCCATCGACGAGCGGCTGGGCGATCTGAAGATGGAAATCCTCAGTAACGAGATCGAGCAGATCAACGACGCCGTTCGCACGGGCACGGCCGACGCCGCCTCGCAACAGCGCCTCGAGCAGCTCACGGCCGAGCACGACGCATTCGCCATCGAAGAATTCCGCAAGCGAGTGCAGCTTCGGCCCACCGACCTTCCGCTCCGCTACAAGCTGGGCATCAGGCTCTTCAACGCCGGCGAAATTGACGACGCCCTCGCCGAACTCCAGCAGGCATCCAAGTTTCCCCAGTACAGGCGCTCGGCACTAACCTACTGCGGGCTGTGCCTTTACAAGAAGAGCATGTTCGACATGGCCGTCGGTATGTTCGAACAAGCCCTCGAGGGCTCGGTTACCACCGGCCGCGAAGAAAAGAGCATCCTCTACAACCTCGGCCTGGCCGCCGAAAAACTCGAGGACCTCGACAAGGCCGAAGAATCATACAAGAAGATATTCAATACCGACATCAACTTCCGCGACGTTAAAAACAAGATTGAAGTCATCTACAAGAGGCGCCAGGCGCAGAAAGCCGGCGAGTCGAAAGAGACTTCGTAAACCAATAGGCAAGGCAGGAGACAAAACCACGTGCCACAGATCAAGTCGGCAAAGAAGCGCATGAGGCAGGATGCGAAGCGACGGCTCATGAACCGCAGCCGCAAGGGCGTGCTTCGCTCGCAACTCAGAAAAGTGACCGACGCCATTCAGGCGGGCGATCGCGAAATCGCCGACAAGGAATTCAGGATCGCCACAAAGCTCCTCGACAGGGCCGGCCTCAGGCGCCTCGTCCACGCCAACCTCGCCTCGCGCAAGAAATCTGCACTTGCGAAGAAGATAAACGCCATCGGATCGTAAGGCCACCCACACACCGCCCCCCCCAACCCCGGCAGCCGGGCATCATCCGGCGCCGGGGTTTTCTTTTCATGCCATATCGCAGGCACACCACATCCCGACGAAGGACAATCGCTTCTTTTTTCTTGACAGGGGCAGATTGGTCTGCTATTATATGTATCCAATGGGGTATGTCGTACGTTCCCCTGTGTTGTGGCCGTTTCCCAGGGCCACATGAATCGCTCGTCGAGTTCCATTGCCGAAGGTTCTGCGTGGAAGCAGATTCACCCCCGTGACCGGGGCCGGACAAACAACGTCTTCGGTCTCTTCTGGGGTTGGATACATATGTTCTGTCAACTCGGGTGATGATATTCAGGATGGTCGCGCCCAAGCGCCGCAAATGCCACGCGGCAGCGCGGCAAGGCATACTTTTGCCGAAGGGGTACAGCGATGAACAGGATCTTGGGATCGAAGGAAACGACGAACGAGCGGGTGAGTATCAACAGTGTTTGCCGTGTTCTGGCGATTGCTGCTGCGCTGTTGGCAATCTGCGCGGATGCAAGTGGCGGAGAACCGCGCCGGCCCGGTCTCATGAATTTCGCCGCTGCGAAAGGGGCACCCGTCCCCGACAAGCCCGACGCGGTACCCGGCGAGATACTCGTGAAGTTCAAGCCGGACCGCGCAAAGGCGGTCATCGACAACATCCGCGCGGCCCGCAACATAGGTGTGAGGCGAACGCGGCGCATCAGGAAGATCGGCTGGCACGTGGTGGAGCTGCAGGCAGGCCACAACATAAAGGACGTGGTCATGGCCTACCGGCAGAACCCGGACGTTCTGTATGCCGAGCCGAACTATCGCGTCTACGCCGCCGACCAGATCATACCCAACGACACCCGATTCGGCGAGCTGTGGGGAATGCACAACACCGGCCAAACGGGCGGCACGGCCGACGCCGACATAGACGCCCCCGAAGCATGGCACCTGCTCAACGCCAGTAGCGTGGTAGTGGCTGTCATCGACACCGGCGTGGACTACAACCACGCCGACCTGGCCGCGAACATCTGGGCGAACCCGGGCGAGATACCCGGCAACGGCGTTGACGACGACGGCAACGGCTACGTCGACGACGTGCGGGGGTGGGATTTCTTCGACGACGACAGCGATCCCATGGACGAGGAGGGCCATGGAACACATTGCTCCGGCACGATAGGCGCCGTTGGAAACAACAGTATCGGAGTGGCGGGCGTTTGCTGGAGTGTAACGATCATGCCCCTGAGGTTCCTCGGCCCGGACGGCGGCAGTTCTGCCGACGCGGCCGATGCCATCGCATACGCGATCGAAAACGGAGCCAAGGTGCTCAGCAATAGCTGGGGCAGCGCCTTCTACAGCGTGGCGCTGGCCGAAGCCGTTGCTGCGGCAGATGCCGCCGGGGTACTCTTAGTGGCCGCCGCCGGCAACAACAGCAACAACAATGACCACATGTTCTACTTTCCTTCCGGCTACGACGACCCAAACGTCATCTCGGTAGCGGCCACGGATCATCGCGACCGCCTGGCGTCGTTCTCCAGCTACGGACACGAAACGGTTGACCTTGGTGCACCGGGCAAGAGCATTCTCAGCACCGTTCCGGGCAACAGTTATGCCGTCTACTCCGGCACCTCCATGGCAACACCCCATGTTGCCGGCGCCTGCGCCCTGGTTTGGGCTGAAGGAGGGCCGTCGATGACGCACATACAGGTCAAGGCCGCCATCTTGGCAGGCGCCGATCCAGTGCCCAATCTCGACGGCCGGTGTGTGACGGATGGCCGCTTGAACGTAAGCAACTCGCTGGGAATGCTGACGCAAAGGATCTTGATCCTCGTTGGCCCCAACGGAGGTGAGAGGCTCGAAATGGGCGGCACCGTCGCGATAGAGTGGAGCGCCTATGGCGGCGCCTGGGACCCCGCCGACACCGTTCGCGTGGAGTGCTCCGCCAATGCCGGCGCAGACTGGGCCACCGTACCCGGCGGCGATGCCGTCGCCTACGACCTTGCAACGCTTGATTGGGATACGAGCGGCCGCAGCCTCGGAAGCGATTACCTCGTCAGGGTGACCGCCCTGGCCGACCCGGCCGTCACAGACTCCTCCGACGGCAGCTTTACACTCACAGGCCCCCTGGATCACTTCGAGTTCGTCGTGGGCCACGGGGCATCTGAGTCGTGGCAGCCAAGCGGCCAACCGATTTTCCCTCCCTGTACGCTGACGGCAAAGGAC
>JABMSA010000829.1 GCA_013202185.1 Planctomycetota bacterium | reverse complement strand
GCAGAATCTTAGTCAACGAGATGAAGCTGGCGTCGATGGTTGCAATGTCCATGGTCTCCGGCAGGTCGGAGGGGGTCAGGTAGCGCGCATTGAATTTCTCTATGCAGATGACACGATCATCGTTTCGTAGTTTCCAGTGCAGTTGCCCGTGGCCTACATCCAGTGCGTATACCCGCTGTGCACCGTGTTGAAGCAAGCAGTCGGTGAATCCACCTGTCGATGCGCCGACGTCGATGCAGATCTTGCCGGTTGCATCGATTGAGAAGGCTTGCACAGCGGCTTCGAGCTTCTCTCCGCCGCGACTGACGAAGCGGGCCGTGGCGCGGGCTTTGATCGTGGTTTGCGTGTCGTATCGATGTCCGGCCTTGGTGGCGGGGTGTCCTTTGACGAGGATCTGTCCGGCCATAATGAGTCGCTGGGCCTGCTCGCGGCTTTCGGCCAGGCCTCGTTCGGTTACCAGTTTGTCGAGTCGTTCCTTGGGCATCATGTTGCCGTTGCTTTTCGACAGGTCCGCCACAATTGGCCGGATGTTGCTATTGCATTGATTTCAGTTCAGAGCTGATTCGTTGAGCCATGGCTTCCGGGTTCAGGCCATGCTGCTGCATCAACTCATGGCAGGCGCCGTGCGGGACAAATATATCCGGCCAGCCGAATGACAATACCCGGGGGGCATCTGTTTGCTCTGCGAGCGTCTCGCGCAAGGCAGAGCCAAACCCGCCGTGAAGCATTCCGTTTTCCATGGAAACGATCAATTGAGCGCTTTTTGCATGTTGATTCAGTAGCTCTGTACAGAGCGGTCGGATAAAGCGTGGGTTGACGATTCCGCAACAGATATCCTCCTCTTGCAGAAGTGCGGCAGCTTTTTTGGCCAGGGGGATCATGTCGCCGAGGGCCCAGATCTGGACCTCGCGTCCGGGTGTGAGCACTTCGGCTTCGCCCACGGGAATGGCGGTCAATTGTTCTGGAAGAGGTTCGCCGGTGCCGCTTCCGCGCGGGTAGCGTATGACGACGGGTTGGTCGAGTTGATAGGCGGTATAGAGCATGTTGGCCAGTTCGGCTTCGTTGCGTGGCTGCATCATGATCAGGTTGGGAACTGAACGCAGTAGAACAATGTCGAAGATTCCGTGATGCGTTGGGCCATCGTCACCCACGATACCGGCTCGGTCGAGGCAGAGCACCACCGGAAGTTTTTGCAGGCAGATATCGTGAATGATGGGATCTACCACACGTTGGCTGAACGTGGAATACACCGCAAAGAAGGGTTTCATGCCGGAGGCTGCCAGGCCGGCAGCAAAGACGGCTCCATGTTCTTCGGAAATACCTACGTCAAAGAACTGTTTGGGGTATTCTTTTGCGAACTGCGCCAATCCTGTGCCTTTGCACATGCCCGCGGTGATGGCGCAGATTTTTGAGTCATTTTGGGCAAGTTGCGTGATGGTTTTTCCGAAGACAGCCGAGTAGGAAATCCGGGTCTCTTTCTTGTCCGTTGTGCCGGATGCGACGTTAAAGCAGGATGTTCCGTGCCATGTTTCAGGTTCTTTCTCTGCAAAATGGTATCCCTTGCCTTTCTGCGTGGAAACATGCAGGAGGATCGGACGATCGGAGTTTTTGGCGACTTCCAGGGCATCCAGGAGTTTCTCGAAATCATGGCCATCAATCGGGCCCACGTAGCGCAGTCCGAATTCTTCGAACAAGACGCTGCTCAGGAAGAGACTTTTGATAGCCTCTTCCATGCGGTAATAGGTGGAGCGGAGCCATCCCATCTTCATTTGCGTCGCGATGCTCTCGACGGATTTCTTCCATCGATTGTAGCGCGGGTTCGAGAGGAGACCACCCAGGTATCGGGAGATCGCGCCCACGTTCTCGGCGATAGACATTTCATTATCATTGAGTACGACGATAAACTTGCGTGTGGTTTCTGAGATACTGTTGAGAGCTTCCAGCGAGATGCCACAACCGGCGGCGGCGTCGCCGACGATGGCGACAACGTGTTCGTTTCCGTCGTTTCTGTCACGAGCTGCCGCCATACCCAGTGCCGCCGACAGGGCGGTGCCTGCATGTCCGGCACCGAACGCATCGTAAGGACTTTCGTCGCGTTTCAGAAATCCGGCCAGGCCGTTGAACTGGCGCAGGGTGTGGATTTTATGCCGCCGTCCGGTCAGGATCTTGTGTGTGTAACACTGATGGCCGGTATCCCAGACCAGTCGATCCTGCGGTTGATCGAAGCAACGCAGCAGAGCAATGGTCAGTTCCACCACCCCCAGGTTGGCGGCCAGGTGTCCTCCCGTGTGGCTGACCGTATCGATGATCAATTCGCGGGTTTCGTCGGCCAACTC
>JABMSA010000828.1 GCA_013202185.1 Planctomycetota bacterium | reverse complement strand
GTTCTCGCCGGTGTAGATGAACTCCAGCCCGTTCGGGCGGAGGATGCGGCGGAGGACTTCGTCCACCGGCAGGTCTTCTACGTGGACGGTGACGCGTGCGTCGGCGACGAGCTCGGGCGGGCAGTCGAAGCTTAGGTTGAGCCCGCGGTGAAGGATATTGAGGACATGCGTGACGGAGACGTCCTCGACGTTAATGCTGACGCGCTGCTCGAAGACAGAGCGTGCCGTCGCTGCGTTCGTGGCCGCCGCCAGAACGATGATGGTCAGGATTGCCAGCTTCGGTTTCATGACTTGTCCTCCTTGTTTGGTACTTCCCATTTCCGTGATGCTCCTCGCCCCGGCGCTCATTGCGTTCCATAATAGCAGGCAGTCAGGCCCTTGTCAAGACAAAAACCTGTCGTGCAACCTGCGTAATTCTGATCGATTCTGCTTACAGAGTTCTCCTTGCAATCAGGCGCGACGCCGCGTACAATGAAGAGCGTGAACCCAACGCCGCCTTCCGTGGAGATTCGGATGCAAGCAGATCAGGCACGGGCAAATGTTTGCGAGGTGTTCTCGAGCATTCAGGGCGAAGGTGTGTATGTCGGCAGGCGACAGGTCTTCGTGCGCTTTTACGGATGCAACCTGAAGTGCCGCTTCTGCGATACGCCGCGAACGCGCACACCCGACGGACGTTGCGGCATCGAGACCCAGCCGGGCACGGGCAACTTCGCCGCGTTCGAGAATCCCATCGACGCCGAAAGACTTACCGAGAGCGTAACGTCCCTCGCGAAACGAGCACGCCATCACTCGATCAGCCTGACTGGCGGCGAGCCGCTGCTGCATGCTGATTTCCTCCGCCACTGGCTGCCGGCGCTGCTCGGCGGCCCGGGCGTCTACCTCGAAACGAACGGCACCCTGCCCGATGCACTCGAGAAGATCATCGACCTGATCGACGTCACGGCGATGGACATCAAGCTGCCGTCGGCCACGGGCATGGGGCCGCTGTGGGACGAACACGCCTGCTTCCTCCGTGTGGCGGCGATGCGCGAAGTGTTTGTGAAGGTGGTTTTCACTGAGGGCACGCCCGACGCCGAGTTGGAGGAGGTGGTGCGCATCGTCAGCGAGGTGAGCCCTCCCCCGGCCGTCGTGCTTCAGCCTGTGACGGGCGCGGGCGCCCCCTCGCCCGAGCGGATCCTGTCGTGCCACGCATTGATGTCGAAAGCCCTGCCCGAGGTACTCGTGATCCCGCAGACGCATAAGATCATCGGATGCGCCTGATCGGCCGCCTGTTCCTCACGGCTGGCCGGTGCTTTCTGTTGTTGCATTCCACCCCGCGAAATGTTACAATGCGGCGAGCAGTCAGTTGCGGAAAAAGGAGTATCGATATGTTCAAGAGATCATTGTTCGCAGGCGCAGTTGCGCTTCTGGGGGCGTTTTCGGCCGGCACAGCCGCGATGACCGAGATCGCGCCCGGCGTTTATTTTCGTGAAGGCGACGTCGAGCGCGGTCAGGCCAACAGCGGGTATATCATCTGCGACACTTTCGTGGTCGCCGTCGACGCGCCCGACCCCAAGGTCGCCGCCGAAATGTACCGCGACATCAGGACCCACACCGACAGGCCGGTGCGGTATCTGATAATCACCAATGCCCACCGCGACCACCAGGGGGGCGTTGGTTTTTTCACCGATGAAGGCAGCACGGTCATCGCACACGAAAAGCTGCGCCGCGAGTACGCCGACAGCGGCCGGCCGGGAAGTTTCCTGGGCGTAGCAGACAAGCTCGCGCTGACGGCCGGCGGCACGGCCATGGAGGTTTTCACCAACGGCACGGCGCACTCGCCGACGGACCTCCTGGTGTATCTGCCTCAGAGCGGCGTGCTCTTCACGGGCGACGTTGTAGTAAATATGCCCAACGCGCGGCTGAAGGAATCGGATATTGACAACTGGATCGACACCATAGGGCTTGTGGACAAGCTCGGCGCAAGCTGGGTGTGCCCGGGGCACGGCGAGGCATTCGAGCCCCGGGGCGGCGCCGTCGAAGCCGCACAGGATTGCATCGGCCGGCTCCGCAATTACCTCGTGTCACTTCGCGACGAGGTGGCGTTTCAGGTGGTGCAGGGCAGATCGCTCGAGGCAACGGTCGGAAACGTGAGGGTGCAGGGCAGCGAGAAGTTCGCCGACGACGACAAGGCCTTCGCCGACCACGTTGGGGCAGTCTACGGGCAGCTCACGGCCCCTCTGCCCAAGCCTCCGCCCGGGCTGGCGCCGCGCGCGCTGGCGCTCATCGGCGACCACTACCATCCGCCCGCTTACATCCGCCCGCCGCTCGAGGCCGCCTTCAAGAAGATCGGCATGCAAGTGGAATTTCTGTACGACACCAGGAAGCTCACCGCATCGAATCTGAAGGGCTTCAGCCTGCTCCTGGTGCTGCGCGACGGAATGAACTGGCCGAATAACGATCGCGAGTCCGTCTGGTGGCTCACGCCCGAGCAGACGAAAGCCATCGACGAGTTCATCGCCGCGGGCGGCGGCTACCTCGCCATGCACAACGCCACCGCGCTCGAGGGGCTCGGGCCGGCCGCCACAGCCTACCGCGACATACTCGGCAGCAGCTACAACGGGCACGGCGCCGCCGACGAAAAGTTCACCGTGCGCGTTGTCAAGCGGGACCACCCCGTCACGCGTGGCGTTGACGATTATCGGGCGATCGACGAACGCCACCGGCCGGAGATTCACGTCGACGACGCCGTCATCCTGCTCGAGTCAATCTCGGGCGACAACAAAGCGGTGAACGGCTACGTGAGAATACACGGCAAGGGAAGGATATGTCATCTTGCCAACGGGCACGTGCAGGCGATCCTCGAGCACACCGAGATGCAAAAGCTCATCACCAACGCAGCCCTGTGGTGCAACGGGATAGAGCGATGAGCGCCGCCGTTTTTCAAATCCGAACGGCAGGGCCGAAGTCATGCTTCAAATCGGATGGGCTTCACGCGAAATAACACCGTCGCGTCCGGCAATGATACAGGGTCAGATGCACCGTCGGATCGGACGCGCGGCGGGTCGGAGACGCCGTGATGCGCGCGTTGGAATGCACGCGGCCGGACTCGACGCCGGATCACACAGGCCGAGCGCGACTGGGCCCAGGAAGCCTGCGAGCAGTGCACCCAAAAAGAAGATACGACGTCGTGGTGGCCAACCAGGCTGCGCAGTGTGGTGGAGTGTTTCGACGGCATTCAGGAACCCCGGCCGCTCCCGGTCGAAATCCACGTCCTGCGCGTTGGTGACGTCGCGATCGCGACCAACCCGTTCGAGCTGTTCCTGGATTATGGCGTGCAGATCAAGGCCCTGAGCGCCGCGTCCCAGACGATCCTGGTTCAGCTCAGCGGTCGCGGATGGTATCTGCCGTCAGCGCGGGCGTTGCAGGGGGGAGGGTACGGCGCGATGCCGGCGGTATCGGTTGTGGGCCCGGAAGGCGGCGGCAAGTTGGTTCGCGAAACCCTGGCGCTCATCCAGGACTTGTTTCCGAACACGGAATGAAAAAGGCAAAGGCCAGCGGGACCGGCGACTAGCTGGCCAATCTTGTTCACCTGCCGGACGAGCCGGCCGAGGCCACGCTGAACGGGTACGCGCCAACTCCGGGCCTCGACACAACGATCTCAGGAGACAACAATGATCCAGACAGACGGCAATCGTACCCTCGTGAGAATGCAACGACTGGAAGCCGAGTTCGAGGGCGTTTCGCTCGTTTCCCTGCGCAATGCCGCCGGCCGCTCACTAGTCAAACGGAAATCCGAGTCTCCCGGCCTGGCAGTACGCTTCGGCGCACGGGAGTGGCTTCCGATCGGCACCGACGCATACGCGCGCACGTCGACCGTACAAGCGGGGGCGCGGCTGGTGCATGTTCATGTTGAAGACCACAACGCCGATGCATGCCTGCGGATTTCCGTTGACGACGAAGGACGCCTCCTGGTCGAGCCATCGGCCCATAGCGCCCGACGCGGCTTGGCGGCAATCAGGTGGAACGTCGCCGGCATCGCGGATGATCTCAAGCTGGTCGCGCCGCTCTTCCAAGGCTGCCGCATGGCGCTCGATCATCCGCTCGTAGCCGATGCAGACCATGCCTGGCCGATGTGCTGGGAAGCGGCGCTGGCGGTGATGCAGGGCAGTGACTGCGGATTCAGCATCTGTGCGCACGACACCGCCTCCCGGCCGAAGTCGTTGCGCGTCGGGCAACCGGCTGACGCGCAGACGCTCGGCTTCGATACTGAAGTTCACGGCCCAGCACACGACGGCGTTGCCGTAGGATCGCTGGCCTGGATAGTGGACACGCACGAGGGCGACTGGCAAGTTCCGGCTGAGGCGTACCGCTCGTGGTGGCGACGGCACATCGGGCACGAAGAACTGCAGAGGCTCCGGCCCGAGCGGGTTGGCGATATCCGACTGGCCCTCCAATGGGCCGGCAACAAGCCCGAGGTGCTCGATGCCGTTGCGGCAATCATCGATCCGAAGTCAGTTGTCGTGCATGCCTCCGCCTGGCGCAGGGATCCGTACGACGTCAACTATCCCGATTACATTGCCGGGGAAGAGGGCGCCGCGTTCCTGCAGCACGGCATCGACAAGGGATTCCTCATGATGCCGCACCACAACTATTTTGCCATCGACCCGAATCACCCGGCGTATCGCAAGCTGCACGAGTTTGTCATGCGGGAATTCGGCACAGGCAAACTCATGGGCTGGCGCTGGAAACAGGGTTCTGTGCCGATTCCACAATCCTGGAGCGGCATGAAGGGGATGCAGGACGAAAAACTGATGACGTATCTCCACGCCGGCGCCTCCACCTGGCGACGTCTGCTGGTGGAACAGATCGCTCGAGCGGCTGCGACCCACCGCTTGACTGCCGTATTTGTGGATCAGACGCTGTGCAGCTTCAACCTCGACAACGCCCTCGTCGAGAACTTGAGTTCCGTCGAAGGGATGCTCGCCCTTACACGAGAGCTGAGCGACCTGGACGGCCCCCTGGCGATCGGCGGAGAGGGCCTCAACGAGATGAACGTCCGCTATCAGAGCTTCGCCCAGGCACACCTGTTCAATAGCCATCAAAAGAACTGCGAGCACTTCACGGAACTCGACCCGGTGCCCGTGGGCGACTTCCTCTACGGTGACTTGTGCAAGAGCATGGGATACACCAACTTGGCCGGCGACACCCCCGAAACAGCGTGGCGGCTGGAAGTCCACGAGCGGCTCAATGCCCTGCCGTCTCTGGTCGTCCGGGCCCCCGAGGATATCCAGGCGCCCAATCCTGCGGTGAGCCGTGTCCTTGAACGGGCACTATCGTAGGATAGGAACCGGCAAATAGGTCGATGACGCCGGTTTTTCCGCTGGACTTTTCTGCGGGCATGGTGTACACTTGGCTCCTGCGGCGTGGCCGAACAACGTCGCGGATCTCTGCCGGTAACTGAGCGCGAGAGCAGATGCCGCTCGCCACGATACTCAAGAGGCACCAATGGATACAGTAAGGCACACTAAACATTCTTCCGAAGAGCCGGGCAAGTCGGCTTTTCCCGGCCTGCTCGAGTGCATAGGCAATACGCCCATGGTAGAGCTGCGCCGGATCAGGCCCGAGAGAGGAGCCCGGATCCTGGCCAAGCTCGAAGGACACAATCCCGGCGGATCGGTGAAAGACCGCCCGGCCTTGTGGATGGTCCAAAAGGCAGAGGAGGACGGCCACCTGACGCCCGGCAAGGTGATCCTCGAGCCAACATCGGGAAACACAGGAATCGGCCTGGCGATGGTCGGCGCCTGCAAAGGGTATCGAGTGAAGCTCACACTGCCGGAATGCGTGAGCGTGGAACGGCGGCAGACGCTGCTGGCCTACGGCGCGGAGCTGGTTCTTACCCCCGCCGCCGAGCGAACGGATGGCGCCATTCGCGGCGCTCACAGAATTATCGCTGAAGACCCCGACCGCTACTTCATGCCGAATCAGTTTGTGAATCCAAACAACTGGCTGAGCCACTATGAAACGACGGGAGCTGAGATCCTTGTGCAAACCGGAGGTGAAATAGCTGCATTTGTTGCGGGGATGGGAACCACGGGAACGCTCATGGGCGTGGGCCGCAGGCTCAAACAGCACGATCCCAACATCCGGATAGTGGGCGCAGAGCCTGTTGAAGGGCATGCGATCCAGGGACTGAAGAGCATGAAAGAGTCGATCGTGCCGGATATCTACGAGAGGAACCGATTGGACTGCGTGGTCACTGTGGAAGATCGGCCGGCTTATTCGATGGCAAACAGACTCGCAGTGGAAGAAGGCCTGTTTGTGGGTATGAGCAGCGGCGCCGCCGTGTGCGCCGCCTTGTCGGTCGCCGCTGATCTATCCTCATCCGACACGGTGGTAGTGGTGCTGCCGGATCGGGGGGACAGATATCTTTCGACGAACCTGTTTCGATCCGTTTGTGCGGAGTGTCCTCCCTAGCTCCTCGCCTTTTCTTGCCGATGATCTGGTGCAGTCGGCGGAGAAGGCTCTCCTCCCAGAAGAGAGGGTAATTTGGGCTGTTCTCGCCAGGAAGATTCAGTTCCTTCACTGCCCAATGCCTCTCAAGAGCCCTGAGGGACGGTGCGCCTTTTCTTTCAAAACAATTCATCCCGAGCAATTGAGATGGGTAGCACCCCTGGAGATCCGATTAGAGAGATCGGGGCTTGAGTTCAAACCGCCCAAGTGGGATAATCATTGGGGTCTGGACGCTGTGTTCAACAGGATGAGCGCTGTGTAGCATTATGGCAGGTTGCTTGTTGGCCCTGATGCCACAAGAAAGGAAGTGATCAATGACAACTCGGAACGTGTTGGTTGTTTGGGCGGCCCTCCTTGCGATGATGGCCTGTGGATGCAACGAGCAGAAGACAGGAGAGCAACCGGAGCAACAGGCTCCGCCTGCGGTGCAGGACGCACCCGACGTCGAGACACCGGAGGACGAGCCGGATACCCCGGCGGACACTCCGGCGGACACCGGAGCGATGCAGGATGAGGCTCCAGTTGAGGAGGCTGACGAGCCCGAGACAGTCCCCGAGCCGCAAGCTCCGCCATCGTGGCCGGTAAACCGCAACGGCCTTCTGCTGGCCTGGGGGACCTCCGCGAAGGAGAACGTGGGCATCGATCCCGCTACGGGCGAGCAACTCATTTACGGGCTGGAGGCACGCGGCGCCGCGCAAATCAACGAGAACAACGCCATGGCACTCGGCGGCGGGGCGTACATCGTCGCCGGCGCCAACGATCGCCTCTTGAGCCGCTGCAAGGAAACGAACGAACTGACGATTGAGAGCATCATCCGGCCCGATAACCTGACGCAGATAGGACCGGCCCGGATCATCAGCTTCTCCACCGATCAGAATGTGCGCAACTTCACGCTGGGCCAGTCGGGCGAGCGGCTCGTTCTGCGCCTGCGCACTCCTTCAACGGGCGAAAACGGCATGAACCCCGAGCTTGAGCTGATGAGTGTGCCCGTGAAGAAGCCGAGCCACGTGATCATCACTTACAAGAGCGGCCGCACGGTCGTCTACCTCAACGGCAAACAGGTCATGAGCAGCGAGGCGATCACCGGCGACTTCAGCAACTGGTCGCCGCAGCATCTGATATTCGGCGATGAGTACGCTGATCCCCGCGACTGGTCCGGCACGCTCGAAGGCATCGCGATCTATTCCCGGTTCATGGAAGATGAAGAGGCCACGCGGAATGCCGAGCTGGCCCTCCAGAGGCTCGCACAGCGCCGGCAGACGGACCAGCCCGGCGGCCGCGAAGAATAGGCTCTGCCGTCTGCCTGATTCAGCGAACCTGCGCATGATCCGAAGGCGCCTGAGCAATGGCCTGAAACAAGTGAAACCCGTGGCTGATGCCTCGTCTTCGGAACCGACCAACCGGTTGTCGTGAAGAATCAAAAAAAAACCCAGCCCGCCGGCGCACCGGTAGGTTGGGTTTTGCTTTGTTGCCCTGTCGGCCGGCGGCGAGCGACGCGACCGCCGGCGACCGCTTCAGAGGGCTATTCTTCGTCTAGCACCGGCTCGACTGCTGCCACTTCGGGCACTATGCTCTTGAGCCGGCGTTCGATGCCCTGCTTGAGGGTCATCATGGCCATCGGGCAGCCGCCGCATGCTCCTGTGAGCCGAACTTTCACAACGTTGTTTTCGTCGATTTCGACAAGCTCAACGTCGCCGCCGTCGGCTTGGAGCATTGGGCGGATTTCCTCGAGAGCCCTTTCTACATCAGCCTGGATGTCAGCCATTTGGATCATAGCCTCCTGCTTAATCAACATTCGGAAAATCAAATGCACTACCGCCGGCTTGGCGGCAACGGCCCAACACTTCAGCGCCGGGCCGGGGCCGCACGCGGACGGTGGCACAGCAACCTATTCGTCCACCTCAATGGCGTCGGATGGGCAGACTTCGGCGCAATTGCCACAATCGGTGCACTTTTCGGCATCGATTACATAGATATCCTCGCCTTCGGTGATAGCTTCAACGGGGCATTCGTCGGTGCACGATCCGCATGCGACGCATTCGTCGGTAATACGGTGCGGCATTCAGTCTCTCCTTTACTCAGAAAACAAAACTTCGACTGCGGCGATTACTCTAACTATAAGGTACATGACGTGCGTTCATCTTTCAAGCAAAAAATCGACTGCGGGCGCCGGGAACCGACGACACAAAGCGCGGTGTTAGTATAGTGGCAGTGCGTCGGTTGCCAAACGCGGACAAGTCGATGAGAAAGACGCAGGAGAACAGCGATGTCCGAAGCCGAGGAAATCGGAAAAACAAGACACGGCTTGGAGGGCTCGCCCGACGCGCAGGCAGTGGGCGAGATACTGCACACTTTCCACGAAGACCTGGCCAAATTCCGCCGGGAATGCTCGAAGAACATGCAGGAGTTGGACAAGATGGTCGCTGATTTTCGGGCCAAGAGCAGGGAAAACACGACGAACGTCACGTCGCTGGCCGAGCAAACGGCAACGTTCCTGCTCGACAGTTGCCAGAAAGATCACAATCGCGCGCGCCAGGTATATCAGCTCTTCGAGGAAGTCGGCAGGATCCTACGCGAATTCGCCGGCGAAAGCGACCGCCACGCACAGGAGCTTGCCAGGATGTTTGGGGAGTTCTACGGGCGCGACGTCGACCGAAAAGAAGAGATCCTCCAGCTCTGCGGCGCCGCATATGCCTTCCTCGAAACACTCCGCCGAAAGAGACACGAGCGCCGCGAAGACATACAGGTCATTCTCGGGCAGCTCCGCCTCGAAAACAGGCAGCGTGTCGAATGGATGTCGTCGATGCTCGCAAAACTCCGGGCGGAAGAACGCGACCGATCCCACGAGTTCGAAGCCAAAGACGCCAAGATCAGCAAAGACGTTCAGGCGGCAATGAAAGAATTCGTGAACGACCGCAACCATGCAGACGAAGTCTGGCAGGAGCTCAGATCCGCCGTCGAAATCTGCAAGCAAGCCTGCAGAGCCGAACCAACCGAATAGCCGCGCGCACATCAGGAAGCGCTCCGCACGCCGGCCCCGCAGAAGCACCCGCGCACAAAATGCTTGATTATCCCCCCAAACGGCAATAGAATAGTATTAGCATCGAAGCTCCCGCATCGTAGACCGAACGGAAGAGAGAATCATGATGCGTCGATCAAATCCCTCCCTTGGCCAACCGCTCTCTGGGCCCTCTCGCAAGTGCGAATCAACAGGCCCCCGCCCGACGGCCCTGCTGGTTGCGATATCGTGCTTCGCATGTGTTTTCCTGTGCTGGACGGTGCCGGCCTCAACGGCTGCGGGCCTCACGGTCGACGGCATCGCCTGCCAGGTCAATGGCGAGTTCGTCCGCATCATGGAAGTCTATAACGTTCTCGGCAAGACCGCCCCGACCCAAGAAGAGTGGGACCTCGCATGCCACGAGCTTATGGTGCAGAAGCTCATCGAGAAGATCGCAGGCGAAGAGGGGATCACAGTGACGGACAAACAGATCGACGAGGGCATCGCCAGGCACTTCCAGGTCAGCGGCCTCAAGCTCGACGACTTCAAGGAAGAAATGCCGCGCTACCGCCGCGACATAGAGCGCATCCTCTATCGGCACCACGTGCTGAGGAAAAAGGTCAACATCCCGCCGCTCGGCGATGATGCCAAGAAGCTCTACGACGAGAACCAGGAAAGGTTCCGCGTTGAGGAAGAGCGCCACGTCCGGATTATCAGCTCACTCTTCGACGAGAAGCTCGAGCCCGACGCCGCCCTCAAGGCAGCCAAAACAGACATCGAAGCCGTGATGCAAGAACTCAAGGCAAACAAAGACTTCGCCCTGATCGCCAGGAACATGTCGAACGATCCCAAGGCACCCGGCGGAGGCGACTGGGGCTGGCTGAAGCGTGGCGGCCTCATCGAGGCGCTCGCCAACGCCGCCTTCGAGCTGCAGGTTGGCCAGACAAGCGACATCGTCCAGAGCCCGAACGGATTTCACATCATCAAGGTCGAAGGGCGAAAACCGGGCTACGTCCGGCCGTTCGAAGAAGTCGAAAAAGACATAGCCAAGGAACTCATCGAGGAGCGCGCCGCCGAAATGAACAAGCAATACCTCGACGACCTGATGAAGAACGCCGTCATAAAGATCTACGCCCCCCACCCGCCCAAAACACCCCCAACCCCAAAAAAGTGAGCAGCCGCGCCTTTCCCAACAAAGAACAGATTTGCCGAGGGATCGGATATAGCGTTCAAGATGGAAAGAGCGCCGGTACTCGACGACAAGTAACCAATGCCAAGTGATCTCCACATCCTCGCGGTCGAGCCCTACTACGGCGGGTCGCACAAGGCGTTCGTCGACGGCCTGATGCGGCACAGCGCGCACAAGATGGAGCTGTTCAGCTTGCCGGCGCGCAAGTGGAAATGGCGGATGCGGGCGGCGGCGATCAACCTCGCACAGTGGGTGCGGCGCAACGGGCCGCGCGTCGACGTGCTGTTCGCGTCGGACTTCCTGAGCATGGCGGATTTCGCCGGGCTCTGCCCCGAGATGGCCGGCGTGCCGAAGGTCGCATACTTCCACGAGAATCAGCTTACCTATCCCGAACAGATAGAGGATAACCGCGACTACCAGTTCTTGTTCACCAACATCACCACCTGCCTGGCGGCCGACAGGGTTTATTTCAATTCGGCGTATCACCGCACGAGCATGATCCGCGAGGTCGAGCTGTTCCTGCGGCGCATGCCCGACTTCGCGCCGGAGGGCGTGCCGGAGGAGATCGAGGCGAAGAGCGGCGTGCTGCACGTCGGGTGCGAGCTGTCGGAATGCGACGCGATCCCGGCGACCACGAGCGGCGGGCCGGCGGTGATCCTGTGGAATCATCGCTGGGAGCAC
This sequence comes from Planctomycetota bacterium, assembly GCA_013202185.1. Taxonomy (GTDB): domain Bacteria; phylum Planctomycetota; class PUPC01; order JABMSA01; family JABMSA01; genus JABMSA01. The sequence continues at coordinate 183 of JABMSA010000828.1, read as the reverse complement.
GACAAGGCGCCCGAGACGTTCTTCGAGGTGCTCTTCGGGCTGGCCGATGCCGGCGCCGACTTCCGGCTGGTCGTCGTGGGCGAACACTTCCGCGAGCATCCTCCCATTTTCGACGTCGCACGCGAGCGGCTGTCGGGCCGCATCGTGCAGTTCGGGCATCTGCCGGATCGGCGGGGGTATCTC
>JABMSA010000827.1 GCA_013202185.1 Planctomycetota bacterium | reverse complement strand
GGTTGTCAGAAGAACATTGTCGCACAAATTGTAAACGGCAAGGGCGACTACGTCCTGGCCCTGAAGGGCAATCAAGGCAAGCTCTTCGACGATGTGTCTCTGCTGCTGGGTTGTCACATGCGAGATGACTTTGCAGATTGTCCGGTGAGCCGTTACATCGAGGTTGAGGAAGGACATGGACGGCTCGAGGAGCGCAGGTACTACCAGATTACCGCCCCCGATTACCTTCACGGCCGGTCGGAGTGGAAGGGACTGAAGACCGTTGGCGCGGCCGTCCGGATCTACGAAGAAAACGGCGTTCAAAAGACGGATACACGTTACTTCTTGAGCAGCCTGCGTCGTCATGGCAAGCGATTTGCCAACGCCGTACGGAATCATTGGGCCATCGAAAACACGCTGCACTGGTCCCTCGACATGACTTACCGGGAAGACGAAAGCAGGGTTCGCAACCGCACGTTCGCCGAAAACCTGTCCTGGCTACGCCGCATGACATTGAGCTTGATCAAGCAACACCCCGGCAAACATAGCAGCATCATGAAACGCCGCATGGCAGGATGGCGCATCGATTTTCTGATGCAAGTCCTTACCGGAAAAGGAACTTAGTGTGCGCTGGCCCTGGCGCAAGCTTCCCCCTGCTCAGCAGGGGTGTCGACGGTAGACTCGGCAACAGCTTGGCGGGGGAACGGTGGCGCCGCGTTTCGTTGACACAGGCATCGACCGACACAACAATGGATCGGGAAGAGACTCGGACGTGTGAACGGCCGACGCCGATGCTCACGGAACTTTTTGCCTAGAACCTGCGAGGGTCCCCCTACCATGAAGCATTTCACAACGTTGGCCGTGTCGGTGCTTTTCTGCTTGCCGGTGCTGGCCCAGGAGTCGGCCAAACCGGCCGGGGAGCCTGCCAAAGAGGACCAAGAAAAGGGTTTCGTCTCGCTCTTCGACGGCAAGTCGTTCGCCGGCTGGCAGGTCAAGGACAACACGCCCGAGAGCTGGAAGATCGACGGCGGCCTGTTGGTGCTCACCGGCGGCCGTAGCCACCTCTTCACCACCGAGAAGTTCGACGACTTCATCGTCCGCTTCGAGTGGCGGCCGGTGAAGAAGGGCTACAACAGCGGCTTCTTCATTCGCGGCAGGAGCCAGATCCAGATGGCCCAAGGCGGGGCCGGCATGCTGTTCGGTTCGAAAGTGGCCAAGGGCGTACCCAAGTTGCACAACCCGCCGGGTGAGTGGAACTGCTGGGAGGTGACCTGCATCGGTCCCAAGCTCTCGCTCAAGGTGAACGGGAAGCTTGCCTGGGAGATCGATAACTTCAAGCCGGTTCGCGGCCCGCTGGGCGTGGAAGCGGAAGGGCACTCGATCGAGTTCCGGAAGATTCGGATTAAGAAGCTATCGAAGGAAGAGTAGCGGTGGGGGTGGATTCTCGCACAAAGGCACAAAGGCACGGAGGATTTGTGAGAATACGGATTGAGAGGGGAGGTCTGGAGACTGGGGTTATTACATGGGTGTTATGCTGAAGCATAACCTACGGGAGACCAGGGCAAATGAGCGACACGGCACGAGCATGTACGCGTTTCGGGAAGTTGATCTTCGTTGCGTCGCTGGTTGTCGGCCATGCGGGCGGCGCCTTGGCGTTGGAGTTTCCGGGGCCCGAGCCGGGTACGGCAAGAGGCCGGATCGACGGCCAGCGGCTGGTGCTGGAAAACGAAGTGCTCGCTTGCAGTTGGACCGTCGCCGAGGGGCGTCTCATGCCCGAGCGGATCCAAGACAAGCTCTCCGGCACAACGCTCGATCTGGCGGGCTCGCAGTGTTTTCAGCTTCTGCTGGCCGATTCTCCCCGGCCGGCTCCCCGGCGCGTGACTTCGGGTGATCTGACCGTCGTCGGCAAGCCCTTGCTCGGCGAGATCGCGCCTTCGACCGATGCGGCCCGAGCGGCGGGACGTTTTGCTGCCCGACGGTTGGTTGTTGACCTTGCGTCGGCCGACGGCGACCTGAAGATCCAATGGCGGGCGGTTCTTGGCGACGGGGCGAACTACGTGCGGCAACACGTCGAGTTGATCGCCGCGAGTCGCCCGCTCGAGCCGGCCGACGTCGTCCTCTGGGACGTGACCGCGCCGAACGCCCGCGTTATGGGCAGCGTCGACGGCTCACCCGTCGTATCCGGCAACCTGTTCTTCGCCTGCGAGCATCCCATGTCGTGGAGCCGGGTTTCCGATCCCGAGCCGGCCGCCGGAGCGCAAACGGAGCTTCAGTGCGGCTATCCGGTCGCCGTCACACCGGCGCCCGGCGACGCCCTGGCGCCGAGTTGGGTGGTGGGCGTCGTTCCCGAGCGACAACTCCGCCGCGGATTTCTCTATTACTTGGAGCGCGAGCGGGCGCAGCCGTATCGACCGCTGTTGCACTACAACAACGGCTCGGAGATTGGCTGCGAGTATTGGCGGCGGGTATTGCACGGAAAACCCGACGAGGCCGAGCAGTTTCGGCAGCGTCAGCAGCAGGTGTGGCTGGAGAACATCCACGCTTTCGGCCGGGAGTTGGTCGCCAAGCGAGGGGTGACGGTCGATGCGTTCGCCCACGACTTCGAGTGGGACGATCAGACCACCGTATGGCGTTTTCATCAGGGATACCCTGACGGATTCACCCCGGCGCAAGAGGCGGCCGGGAAGCACGGGGCGAGCGTGGGCGTTTGGCTGTCGCCCGCCGGGGGCTATCCCGGCAAGAAGGCGCGGCTCGAATCGGGACGCGAGCAGAGGCTCGAGCGCAACGACAGGGGCCTCACCCTGGCCGGGCCGCGGTACTACGGCCGAGTGCGGGCGGCATGCACCGGGATGATCCGCCAGTATGGCGTCAACTACTTCAAGTTCGACGGTTTCGGACCCGGCAACAACCAAACCGGGGCCGGACCGTACGCAAGCGACGTCGAGGGCCTCTTGCGGCTAATCGACGAGATGCGCCAGCTCGATCCGCAAGTGTTCGTCAACCCGTCGACCGGATCGTGGCCCTCGCCGTTCTGGCTCTTCTGGGCCGACTCGATTTGGCGGCAGGGCTCCGACACGAACCTGGCCGGCGAAGGCCCGCCGCGACAGCAATGGATCACCTACCGCGACAGCGGCGTCTACCGCGGAGTGCTGGAGCGAGGGCCGTTGTATCCCATCAACTCACTGATGATTCACGGAGTCTTCGTCAATCGGCTGCCGCTGTTCGGCAATCCCTACGACCCCGCCAGCCCGCCGCCGACCTACGAGCCGGCCGAGATCATCGCGG
>JABMSA010000826.1 GCA_013202185.1 Planctomycetota bacterium | reverse complement strand
GGCGGGCCCCGCGCAAATGCGGCTCGCCGTGTGCGGTGGGTGTAGCTCAGTTGGCAGAGCGCCAGATTGTGGTTCTGGATGTCGTGGGTTCAAATCCCATCACTCACCCCATCAGCAGGCGCAGGCCGCCGGTATCGTGCCCGGCGGCCCGCTGCATGCATGGCGAATGCGCCCCGACCCGGCCATGAGACCACGCACGGATTCTCGTCCGTTTCGGCCTCTCTGATCGCCGCCGTCGCCGACGCCCTTGCCTTCACAGCAGAATTGATTTGACTTTCACGGCCTGATGCGTAAAATTAGATGAGTTGCGGATTTCGGTTTTCCCGGCGTACCAGGCGATCTGAGGCTGAAATCATGGCCAAGCTAAGCGGCCCGGAAGAATTCTTTGAGGTGTTCAGCGATAAGCAGGCGGGCCGGCCGCCCGCAGACCGCCTGTCGGACGATCACCCCGTCGAAGCGCGAATCGCACCTGCACCACGAGACAAGACCGTCACGATCCAGGTACGGACGCTCGTCATAGGCTGCATGAGCGCGGCGTTGCTGATCGCGCTCAGCTATTTCGTGGGGCTCAGCAACCGGCCCGAGGCGCAGCCGCCAGGGCCGCTGGCGGGCCGGCCGGCTGGCGGATCCGTCACGAACGGCCCGGCGGATCCGGCCGATCTTGTGGGGAGCCCGGATGATAGTGCCGACGGCAACGCAGCCGCACAGTCCGACGGCGAGGCCGCAAATGCCGCCGGCGCCGTGCAGCAGCCACAGCGCGAAGGCTACATTTTGCTGGTTGCCACCTACGATAACACGGCCGTGAACGTTCAGTACGCCAAGGAGGTGGTGAGTTACCTGAAGCAACAGAAGGAGTTGCGCTTGAGCCCCGTCAGCATCGGCACACTTGTGACGGGCAGGCACCTTGTCGTCTGTATCGGCCCGTTCCCCTCGACCAAGAGCGAAACAGCGAGAAGGATACACGAAGCCGTGAAGGGGATGAGCTATAAAGGCAGGCCCTTCAACGACGCCTATTTCATAAAGATGCCCCAGAGCCCTTAGCGCTGCCAAAAGATTCTCCCAGGAAACAGAGCATTGCAAAGTTTTCCCGAGTGCATCCCCTGCATAGCAAAGCAGGTTCTCAATACGATCCGTCATATTACCAGTGACGACGACACCCAGCGGCACGCGCTGCTGGAGGCAATGAAAGTGCTGCAGGACGCCGACTACTCCCGGGCCGCCGCGGAGCTGTCCTATCACGCGCTCATCCGCGCCTCCAACCTGCTGAACTGCCGCGATCCATATCGCGAGGCAAAGGTGCATTACAACAGCCTGATCCTCGACTCGATCGGCGAGCTGAGGGAAATCATAGATGCCTCCGACAACCCGCTGGGCACCGCTGTCAAGATGGCCGTGGCCGGCAACATCATCGATATGGGCATACTGGGCGACGAGTTCAACGCCCGCGAGACCGTCCTGCACACGCTCGAAAAGGGCTTGGCCATCGACCACTGTCCGACGCTCAGGCAACAGCTCGATGCCGCCTCGAGCGTGCTCTACGTCCTCGATAACGCCGGCGAGGTGGTATTCGATCGACTCCTCATCGAGAGGCTCTCTGGCAAAGACGTATGCTGCGTCGTCCGCAAGTCGCCGATCCTCAACGACGTGACCCGCCTCGAGGCCGATGAAGTGGGCCTGTCGGGGCTGTGCGAGATCATCGACACCGGCTGCGATGTCTTCGGCGTTCCGCTGGACCTCGTCTCCGATGCATTTCGCGAGCGCTTCTTCGCCGCCGACGTTGTGATCTCGAAGGGGCAGGCAAACTACGAAACGCTCGACGAGGTCGACCGGCAGGTGTTTTTCATGCTGATGGCGAAGTGCAATCGCGTGGCGGGGCACCTGGGCGTATCGCTCAGGCAGGCCGTGGTGCTCGACAGCCGCAGACTGCCGCACCATGCGGCGCAATATGAAGAAAAGAGCGCATAGCCCGATGGGCGGCGCAAATGAATCATCTGAAGTAAGAATCTTTGGCACAGTTTACGACAGCTCATGACCCAAAAGGAGAAAACACGTGAGCATCCATAGAAGTTTGACATCGAACTCCAAGCTCGAGAGGCAGCGAAACGTCCTCAAGCGCTCGGAGAGAATCGAAAAACTCGAGGACGAAGGCCATTGGGCCGAAGGCGACCCGGTCTTCGGGCTGCCCACAACCAAGGTTGTGAAGGCCAGGAGCGCCAAGAAGAAAATGAAGAAAGAAGAAGAAGAAGAAGGAACCGCAACCGAAGAAACCTCCGGCAAAGAGTAAACGTTGATGATCGCCCGGCGAATGAACCTTATCGACGCCTCCGGAATCCGAAAGGTGTTTGATCTGGCGCGCAAGATGACGGACCCGGTGAACCTGAGCATCGGGCAGCCGGATTTCGACGTGCCCGGGCCCGTGAAGCAGGCGGCCGTCGACGCCATAACCGCCGGCCTCAACCGCTACACGGTAACGCAGGGCATCCCCGAGCTTCACGACGGCCTCAAACAACACCTCGAGGCCACGCGCGGCATCGAGCCAGAGGCACTCCTCGTAACGTCCGGCGTATCGGGCGGGCTGGTGCTGATGTTCCTCACGCTCATCGACGAGGGGGACGAGGTCGTCATGCCCGATCCATACTTCGTCATGTACAAGCACCTGGCCCACCTCGCCGGCGGCCGAGCGAAATTTGTAGACACCTACCCCGACTTCAGGCTCCGCCGCGAAGCACTCGAGGCCGCAATAACGCCGCGAACCAAGCTGCTGGCGCTCAACAGCCCCTGCAACCCCACCGGGATGACCTACAGCCGCGAAGAACTCGAGATGGCGGCCGACGTCGCCCGAAAGCACGACTTCCTCGTGCTCTCGGATGAAATCTACGACAGCTTCTGCTACGCGCAAGACTACGTGAGCATGGCGTCGATCTATCCGAAAACGCTGTTGTTGGGCGGATTCAGCAAATCGCACGCAATGACCGGTTGGAGGCTGGGTTATGCCGCCGGGCCCAAAGAAATCATCAGCGAGATGACGAAGCTCCAGCAATTCTCGTTCGTGTGCGCACCGTCGTTTGCCCAGCAGGCCGGCGTGGCCGCGCTCGCGTGCAGCACCGATGCCGCCCGCGAGGCATACCAGGCAAAGCGCGATCTGATATACCACGGCCTCAAGGAACACTTCGAAGTGCACAAGCCCGACGGAGCATTCTACATCTTCCCGAAAGCCCCTTGGGGAAGCGATCAGGAATTTGTGGAAGAGGCCATCAAGAACAACCTCTTGATCATTCCCGGGCGAGTGTTCTCGGAACGCACCACTCACTTTCGCATATCTTATGCCGCCTCGGAAGACACCCTCAAGCGCGGAATCGACATCCTCAACCGGCTGGCGCAAAACGGACGCCCCTGATTCCCCGTAGCGGAGAAGTACGCCATGCACGCCGCAAAGCGCACCGCACGGGCCATTGCCCTGGCCGCACTCATCTGCGGATTCGCCACCTGCCGCACGCCGCACGCCTGCGGCGCACAGGCACCCCATGACCGCTCGCGCATTTCGCTCGATGAAAACTTCGAAGACCACGCCGCCGTCGCCAACAACTGGCAAACGCTCATCGGCTCGTGGAAAATCCACGCGCCCACCGACGAACTCGCCGAACTGAAGGGCTCGCCGCCGATGTTCTCCGTCTACACGCCCAAACGCGATGTCACCTGCCTCGCGGCGACCGGCGAACCGCACTGGGCGAACCTCGACCTGCGCACCGTCCTTCGATTTGAAGAAACGAAAACCGCAGGGCTTGCCTTCAACATCCGCGACGAACGAAATTTCCATGCATTTGTGATCACCCCCGGAGCGGAGCGCACCGGAAATGCGACGCTGATCGAGTGCCGCAACGGCCAGACCACAAAACTGCGCACCACGCAACGGCTGAGCATCGACAACGGGCAGTGGTACGGGCTGAAAATCGAGACCTTCGCGGACCAGGCGCGGTGCAGCATCCTCGGCCTGCCCGCCACCCCGTGGAAGACGATCTTCGCGGGCAGCCTTCCAGCAGCGGCCACAGGCAGCGGCCGCCTGGGGCTGTTCTCATCGGGCAACGGCGTACTGTTCGACCACGTTTCGGCCAAGAGCCGCCAGTCCTTCGCAGACACCCTCGCAACCGCGAATCCGAAGCTCTGGAAGCCCAGCGGCGACTGGGCAACGCGGGCCGGCATGCTGGCGGGCTCCGGAAACCTTCGCCTTGTGCGGCGCCGCAAAGGCCCAAGGAGGATCGACGTCGAACTGCACGCCGCCGCCGGGTCCGAGGCCGCCATTTTCACCCATTCGCCGAACGAAAAATCCTACTACGCCTTTGGGCTGTTCGCCGGCGAGTGGCAGTTCAGGCGCGTAATCAATTCAGTGCCGTCGGTGCTGGCCAAGACCCCCGCGCCCGGCGGCGAAAGCCACCTGATTTCGCTCATAAACCGCGCGGGTGTTTTCTACTGCCTCGTCGACGACCGCCCGATATTCAACGTGTGCGCCGCCGCCCTGCCGGATTTGCCGGATTTCGATGACGGGCTGATGGCCAAGGACGCCGCCTTCCGCAACTTCCAAATAGTTGAGGACGCCGAGCGCACCGGAGTGGAAATATTCGCGACGGATTTCCGGGACCGCGAAGGCGCCGACAAGATAAGGATGACGAGAGGCGCCATCGTGCCGGACATACTCGAGCCGTCCGGCCCAGGCTGGCACCCCGAGAAACAAGACGAACGAACCGTGTTCCTATCCGACGGGCCGGGCACGTTGCTGTTTCGCACGCCGTTGCGCGGAGACGTATCAGTAGCGGCAACCGTTTCGCGAAAGGGCGGGGCCGCCGTTGTTCTCGCCGCCGGCTCCGAGCAAGGAGCATACAGGCTTGCGCTGGATAGAAACGGCGCCAACGTCGCATTGCATCGCGGAAACAAGCGCATCGCGCTTCCGATCGCGATTGCCGGCGAGGCCGAAAAGGTGACGCTCGAGCTGACGAAGCGCGGCCCGGAGATCCTGGCATCAGTGGATTCGAAACCGGTGCTTAAGTTCACCGATCTGCATCCTCTCGCGGCCGGCCGGGCGGGCCTTGCCGCCAGTGGTCGCTCGGCATTCTTCGACCTGACCATCAGGGCCGAATCCGCCGCCTTCTATCCTTTCAAGACAGCTTCTCCGCGCTGGCGGGAATCGGGCGGGGAATGGATCATCCGCGCCGGGATACCCGATCCGACACTCGGGCACTGGATCACCGGCATCGCCCGGAAACGCACCGGCTACCTGTGGGAACGTATTGAGCGGCGCGGCGATTTTGCCTGGCACGTGACCGTGGCGCCGGCTACGGAAGGATACATCGACGGCGGCAGCGTTACCTTTCCTCTGGAGAACGTGCGGCTGAGCTTCTGCAGCCGGCTCGGCCAACCCGAGAGCGGCTATTGCGTGGTCATTCGCCCGAACGGCCGCGACTCGATTGCGCTGCTCTCCGCAAACGAACCAGCCGTTGAAAATGAGTTTCTGCCGCCGAAAGGCAAACCGGTGCGCGTGAGCATAACGCGGCGTCAGAGCAAGATAGAAATCAGAATCGACCAGAGCAAGGTCATTGAGTTTGACGACCCCGACCCGCCCGCCGCCGGGCACCTCGGCCTCGGCGTGAAAAACTCGCGGGCGAACTTTCTCGACGTGCTGATTATGCCGATAAACTAAGTACATCAACACAACGGGCCCGCCCGTTGCCCTGAAGTACGGAAAGCGACATCACATGCCTCAATACGCGATCATCTCGGAGATACACGCCAACTGGGAAGCATTCTTCGAGGTATACAAGAGCATCACGCGAAACAAGCAGATCAAGGACATCGTCTGCCTTGGCGACATTGTTGGTTACGGCCCGGAACCCAACGAGGTGATCCGGGGTCTCCGGCAGATGGAGCAGCGCGGCTATAACATCCGATACAACCTTGGCAGCCACGACGCCGCCGCCCTTGGCATGTTCATATATATCAGCCTCAGCAACGAAGACGATATCATGCGCGTGCGAAACGAATCCGGCCTGAAAACCGAGGAAGAAATAGTTCGAGCATATCAGGACATGAACAACCGACGCTACGTGCCCGTGCGGCCGGACGCCAAGCAGGCGATGGACTGGACGCTGGCGGCCCTGACACCCCAGAGCAAGAGCTTCCTGAAAGCACGCCTCCAGACGAGGATCGAAATCAAGCCCGGCGTCGTGTGCGTGCACGGTTCCATCCGCGATCCCATCTTCGAATACGTCCGCGATGCCGGCTGCGCGCTCCGATGCTTCGAGTCAGCCGAGATGGCCGACGAATCGGTGTGCTTTGTCGGCCACACACACTTCCCGGTCATCTGGCGAGCGCCCAAAGAGGCGCGGCAGAGCTACGCCGGCACGATTGTGCTCGTCTCCGAGCCGGAGAGCCTTTTCGACCAGCACCACAAGATGGACCTCGAGAACTGCCGGTACATAGTCAACGTCGGCGCCGTCGGCCAGCCGCGCGACGGCGACCCCCGAGCGTGTTATGTCATTTACGACAGCGACGGCGACGCTCTCCAATACGTGCGGCTGAAGTACGACTTCGAGAAAACCCAGCGAAAAATCATTGGTGCGGGCCTTCCCGAGCAACTCGCCGAGCGTCTGAGCGCAGAATAGCCCCTGCGAGTGCCGCGCAGTAGCATGAGGGGTACGTCCGGCATGTCGTTATCCCGTGTCACCTGTAGCCGTTGGCGGTGTGGGCGGGAAGTAGACGAACAGGCAGCCGCCGCGATCGTTCTCGCCGAGGTAGATCTCGCCGTCGGCGCCGGCTGCTGCCGCTGCGAACTCGTAACCGTAGCGGCGGATCTCGGCTGTTGCCAGCGGTATGCCAAGGTTCTCCAGCGTGCCTCCCTGTGGATCGTAGGCAAACATCTGCCCGATGCTGCTGTCCTCGCCGCTGAATCCGTAGACGATGCCGTCTTTGCCTACGGTTATGGCGGGTATGCGAGAGGCTGACGTGGGCTTGCCCAGCGGGTGCATTTCGCGCGTCGTGGGGTCGAATGCAAACAGCATGCCGTCGGCCTCGGTGCCACCGTAGATGATGCCGGTGGCCGGATGTTCCGCCCACGAGTCGACGCGGGCATACATCGAGCGGCCGGGCACGCTGGGGAGGATGGCGTCGATCTCTTCCGGGCCGGTCACGTAATGGGGGGAGTAGGAGAACAGCCGGCCGTGCGCGCCGGCCCCGTAGACGTCGCCCGTTCGCGTGACCAGCAGCGTGCGTGAGAAATGCTGCAGCTCATCCACCGTTTCGGAAAGGCTGACTTCGCCCGACTCGACGTCGACGTGGAAGAACGTGCCCGTCCGGTCGCTGAGACCGTACAGGCGGCCGAACCCCGGATCGCCGGCGAGGCACGCAATGCCTTCGTCGGGCAGTGGCACGGCCACGTCTTCAAACACGCCGGGCCTGTGCCCCCATTCCTGCACACAGTCGTTGCGAGAGCGGAGCGCGCTGCACTTGACTACACGGCCGGGCGCGGGGCTTGTGCCGACAAACACGGTATGCCGGTCCCACGCTACGATTGAGCGCCCCAGGTACGCGGCGCCGTCGACCACGCCCAAGTCGAGCACGATTCCCTCGCTCGGGTCGCTGCAATATAGGAAGACGTGCGGGCGCTCGCCCGAGGTGGTGCCGAACACGCGGTCGCGCGACGCCACCGCCAGCGCGGTGATGCGCGATTCATCCGCGGGTATCGGACGCCGCACGCCGTGGAAGCCCAACTCTTTGCACAGCATGAACCCGCGCGACACGAACGACGTTTGCCGGGCCGGCGCCCTCCGCGAGGTGATGCTCTTTCTCTCGCGTTCGGGGTCTCGCTTGTACCTCTGCGGCCATTGGCGATTGTCGAGATCAGTCATCATGTTATCCCCACTTCCTCAAGGCTGCCGTGCCCGGCGACGTGCAGTTGGGCCGGTGGCGGTAGATGTGAATTGGAACATGGCCTACGCCGGCAAACATGAGGTCGCCGTTGCCGCAGCGCATCCCGCGCGAGATGTAATGCACCTGGTGGTCGCCGCATTGCATCGGGCCGAAATCCTCGACTTGGCCGGTGGTCACGTCCATCCGGACGAGGTTCGTGGAGCCGGCACCGTGCAACGACTCCTCGGCGCTGTTGGTACGGCGGTTCACGCAGTAGTATAGCATTCCGTCGTCGTCGAACACGAACCCGCCCACGTGATCACTGCCCGTGCCGGTCAATTCATGGCCGGTGTAGTCGGGATGCGCAGGCCCCAGGTCGGTCATGCGTCCTTCGGGCCCGTCGCTCATGTCGTATTTGAACACGTGAGGGAACACGTGCCACGGCGCCCCGTATACAACCCACGGATCGGGCCCGGCCACTACGTCGTAGGGGACAGTGTGCCAGCCGTCCTGGAAGAGCGGACACGGCATCCGCTGGTTCAGCTCTACGAGGCGGTCGGCCTCGACGTCGAACTTAAGGATGCGGCCGAAGTCGTCGGCTGTGTAGCCGTTGCCTTCGGGGTCCACCCATATCACTTGGGGATTAACCGACCCCATGCGGCCGCAATCGCGCAGCTCTCGCGTGTTGAGGTCGTAGACCATGAAGTGATCGAGCGGATAGCCGGCGACGTAAACGCGGCCGCGTTTTTCGTCGAGCGCCTGGCAGCGCGAGCCCTCTTCCGGCACCATCATTCCGTGGTCGAGGATCTGGCGCGAGTTCACATCGTATACGAAGAACATCGCTCCGATAAATCCGTGCCGGCGGTCGCCCTTGCCGCCCCAGTGCGGATACAGCACGTGCCCCAGGGGCGGGCCGCTGAGGTGAGTTGTTCCATACAGCAAGCCGTCGTCGGTCGGCAGCAGCGAATAATGGATTTTGCATTGCGTCGCCCTGCCGTTGTCGGACGGCTCGCCCACGACCTCACCGACGTCGAACAGGTACTCCAGTTCATCCGTTTCAGGATCGAACCGCACCATGTAGGCGGCCACCCCGCCCGTGTGCTCGCAGCAGGCCGCGGCGTAAAACGCGCCGTCCGCCGCCACCGTTGCCGACCAGCACGTGTCGTGGATCGGCAGCTTGTCGAAAGAAAATGCATCTACTTCCATAGATTGGTTTCCGTCATGGTTCTCAGATGCGGGCACCACGAAACAGGCGGAAATTTTACAGGCGCAGGCGGAAGGAATCAACGGGGAAAAAGAACAAATGGGAGCTTCGGGTTTCGTTGTGGGTGACTTCTGAATCGTCGTCTCGTCTTCTTGGACGGGGCGCTCCCTCACCTGCCGCTGCGGGCATCGAGCCATTGCTTGTCGATGACGCCCGTGATGCGCACGTTGTCATACCTCGTGTCGCCCAGAGGATTGCCGAGGACCACGCGGCCCGGCCAGGAGGGCTTCTCCTGTAATGGCTGCGAGCCCAGCAGTTTTCGGTTCAAGGTCCACGTGATCCGTCCGTCGGCGATCTCGATGGTTGTTCTGAGGAGGCCGCTGGGACCCGGGGGGTCGGTCGCTCTGATGAGCGGGTTGCGCAGGTCGGACTGAAAGAGGACGTGCGCGGTGCCTCCAAGCTCGGCGACGATGTTCTTGCACAGGCTGGCGGTGACGCGGCCCCGCCCCGACACGAGGTAGCCGTCGAACGTGATACGGTCGATCGACGTGAATCGGATGGCTTGGCTCGCTTCGGACCGCTTGGCCATGAGCCGCCCATTCGAGTCGATCCTTCCGCCGAACCAGTCGGCGAGCTGCTCGACGGCGTTGAAGTCGTATTCGACCGTTGCCCTGAGCGTTTTGGGATCCCACCTGATGACCTCGCCGCGAATCTTGCGCGACAGGGCGTTTTCCTTGTCATCGGTCGGGTCGACTTCCTTTGGTGCGCCTTGCCGCACGACGAGGGACAGCCCGCTGTCGTCGACTTTGTACGCCAGCCCGCGCGGTGTGAGGATGCTCTCGAGCACGTCGCGCAGGCGATCGTAGTTTGCTTTCACGTTGACGGGGCGCGCGGCGGCGGGGAGTTCGTCGGAGGCGATCCATGTGTATGGTATTTCGGCCTGGTTGAGGAGGGCGACGAGCGCGTTCTGGAGCGGCACGCCTTGCTTGTTGCAGGTTACTCTATCGAGGAGCTGCTCGTGGTATTGCGCGGCGCTTCGGGGTGCAACGGCCAGCCCCGCTTCGGCTGTAAGCTCGCGGAGTGCGGCGGGGGTGAATTGTATCGAGTCTGTTTCCCACTCGCACAGGTACCAGATTGCGGCGCTGCCCCGGGCGTCGTTCCAGCCGACGTCCTCGAAGATCATGCAGAGCTGTGCAAAATGCTGCTCGCCGAAGGCGTTGTCGGGTTGGCCCGGTGCCCAGGCTTCGTAGGCCCATTCCTCGTTGTTGTCGCTGATCCAGCGCCATTTGCCGTCGTCGGTTTCGTTGGTGGCGCCCAGCCATATACCGGGACGCGTTTTATCGGCGCGCGGCTTCATGAATTCCTCGACTACAAACGCCTGCTCGGCTGCGGTGGTGATTATAACCAGGTGGCCGCCGAGCGTTTTGCATCGTGCGGCGGCGTCGTGCCATGGCGTGTTTGTTTTCACGAGCAGGTAGTAACTGTCGCGCCACGCTTTGAGGCTCTTGATCGCCCTGAAGGCAGTGCCTATTGCCGCGAGGTCGGCGAGGTGCTCGTTGACGATGCGTGTGTGGCCGAATTGAGCGCGGAAGTCGGCCAGCGGCTTATCGAGCAGCTCGGGGTTGGCCGTTGCGTTCTTGAGTGCGTCGGCCAGAACGGCAGCCGTGTGATTCTGGAGCTTCTCGAGCGCCGCTTCGGCCGCCTTTTCTTCTTCCCGAGCGCGCGCCCGGGATGCTTGCGTGGCCATGGCCCTGTATCGTTGTGCATCGGGGTGCTGCTCTTCGGTGTCGAGCAGATCATACGCCCGGGCAAGATCGCCCTGGTTGTCGTAAAGCAGGAACGCCGCCGTGCGAAGGCGGTGGGCTTCTTCATCAGCGTTCGGCGTGAGTGCGAGTATCTCGCGGGCGCTCATCGCGGCAAGGCCCACGCCTTTTTCGGCGGGGCCGTCCTTGTAGCGGATCACGCCTTCCTCATAGCCCGCAAATCTTACGTCTTTCCCTTTCAGGTGAAGCACCTGGCGCGGCTCGAGCGCGCCCAGGTATTGTTCGAGGTCTTGCCAGAGCGCATCCAGGCGGCCGAGGTCGGCCCGGCTTTGCCCGAGCGATTCGGCCGCGTGCTTGAGATCCTGCCGGGCGCCGAGTTGCTCGAGGGCGGCTCGCGCGGCCTTGTAGTTGCGTGCGGTCAGCAGCGGCTTCACGCGTGCGGCGAAGGCTGCTCGGTATTTTTCTTCGGACGCGAGTTGCACTTCTGCCAGAGCCTTGCGGAGGACCGCGATCTGCTCGTCGGCAAGATCGGCGATTTTCGGCAAGGGCAGTTTCTTTGCGGTCTCGATGAGTGCGATCGCTTCTTCGTATCGGCCTTCGTTGCGGAGTTTGGCGGCGGCGGTCTTGATTTCGTTCCACCGGCCCGACCGTTGGGCGTTGTGCTCGAGTGCGTCGATTTCGGCCAGCTTCTCGCGCGCCCTCTCGGCGACATCATACAGCCCGAGCAAGGTAACGGCCTCGAGGGCCGCCCGCGCTCTTGCGTAGTCCTTCTTGTCAAGAGCATCGTCCGTCTGCCTTGCGAGGTCGGTGGCGCGCTTCCTGGCCGCCGCCCGCAGTTCGCCCCTGAGGATTGCGGCTTCGTTCTCGGAAAGTTCGTCGTCGTGTTTCTCAACGAAGGCGTTTGTGAGGGCGATGGCGTCGGCGTACCTGTCCTGCCGTGCAAGCTCGTTGCAGTCTTTCTTCAGGTCGGCGATGGCGCGCATTACGGCTTGGCGGGCCGTGCGCGCGCGAATATCCTGCACCAGGCGCTCGGCCCTGGCGGCGGGGTTGGTGTGCTTGTAATCGGCGATCACCGCCAGCAGGCGCTCGATGGCGCCGTCCGGATCGTCGGGGTTCTGCTCGCCGTATGTCACCGCCGCAGTCAGGGCGGATTCGGCCCGCTCGCGCGCCGATGGACCTCGCGGCCACAGGGCCACGGCGAGTATGCCGGCAAGCACCAGGATGCCCGCAGCGGCGAGTGCCCGGAGCTTCTTGCCTTTTGCGTGCGGCGGGGCCTCGCCGACGGCGCGTGCTAACGCGGGCTGCGGCATTTGGCCGGCTGATGCGGCTTCGACGTCAGCGAGGAGTTCGACGGCGGTCTGCTGTCGCTGTGCCGGGTCTTTCGCCATCATCTTGCGGATGAGTGCCACGGTTGCCGGCGACAGGCCGGGGCAAAGCGCCTGCACGTCGGTCGGGGGCCGTGTGAGGAGTTTTGAAATGACTTCGGCGGCTGTGCGGCCGAGGAACGGCGCCGTGCCGCTCACGAGGTGAAAGAGCGTTGCCCCCAGCGAGTAGATGTCGCTGCGGCCGTCGAGGTCGGCATCGCCGCGCGCCTGCTCGGGCGACATATAGTTGGGCGTGCCCAGCGCCCTGCCGTCGACGGTTACCGAGCTGTCTGCCTGGAACGTTTTTGCCAGGCCGAGATCGGCGAGCTTGGCGGCGCCGTCGGCAAGGAGCATAATGTTTCCGGGCTTGATGTCGCGGTGAACAATGCCGTGCTCGTGTGCGTGTGCGAGTGCCTTGGACATCTCGCGGGTGATCTCGAGCGCGCGGGCTTCGGCCAGCGGGCCGTTCTCGAGCTGTTCGGCGGCCGTGGGGCCGTCTGCGAATTCCATCACGAAGTAATGGTAGCCGTCGGCCGAGCCGGCGTCGATGGCGCGCACCACATTGGGATGATTGAGCTTTGCGGCCGAGCGCGCCTCGCGGATGAAACGCTCGAGGTAGCTCTTGTCGCTGTTGAGCTGCGGGCGCAGTATCTTGATCGCAACGATGCGGTCGACGGACACCTGCCGCGCCTTGTAGACGACTCCCATCGCTCCCTGGCCGAGCCTGGCGAGCAGTTCGTATCCGGCCAGCGAGGTTCTGGGACCGCCGCCGGCGCGCGCCTTGGCGAGGAGGGAATCGGCGTCCGCCCGCGAGATGTATTTCTTGTGCACCATCGTATCGGCGAGGCAGGCGGGTGCTCCGATGCGCGTCACCTCTTCGACGATCGCGACGCATTCGTCCACCTGCTCGCGCGTGGCGAGTTTTTGCTTCACGGCCAGCTCGGCGAATTTGCGCTCGATCTGTTCCATACGCGTACCTCCCAGCATCTCCGGCGACAGCGCCGCGCCGCGTTATTCCCTGCGTTCCATTCTATCAAGCATGGGGTGCGTGTCAAGTTTATTGTTGGGGTGATTGCGCGGCGGATCAGAGGAATCCGCATGGGCCATTGCCTCCGGCCCACGGGCGACGAGAAAACCTACGCATCACGTCCCAATGTTTGCCTAATAACTCGGCGTGCTTGACGTGACGAGATGTTGTGTTATAATGGGGATGTCCGGTGAAGCGCAAGCGGGCTCTGCTGGAGAGCAACCCGCCAAGGAATAGCTGGGCCATGGTCGATCCCCGCCGATGCGAACATGGATTGCGTCGTCAATGTTGTCGACATCATTTACGTGCGCGTCCTTCTACAGGCTAACCCGGAGATAGCGGACAACTGGCAGGCCGACGTGAACGAGGACGGCGTGATAAACATCCTCGATCTGATCACGGTGCGCAACCACTTGGGCACAACGTGCGAGTGAATACACGCGGACGTATAAGGATGCTCTGCGTTTGAGTTTCGACATCGAGTCTTGGCTGTCCGGACACGAGCGGAATCCCTTCTGTTCTCGCCGCCCGGCACGCCGTGCATACTTCGTTCCGCAGCAAGAAGAACCCAAGAGCGCAACCGCCTCTTAATATTCCCCAAAAAAGCGCTTGATATTTGGGGATGTTTTGCTATAATAAAGGAAGAATCGCGGGGTAGAGCAGTCCGGTAGCTCGTCGGGCTCATAACCCAAAGGTCCTAGGTTCGAATCCTAGCCCCGCTACCATACTTAAAAAACGTAGTGACAGAAGCTTACGCTTCTAGGC
>JABMSA010000825.1 GCA_013202185.1 Planctomycetota bacterium | reverse complement strand
CTCAAGCAGAAGCAGGGGATGTCGGCGGCCACGTTCTATTCCACCAGGGGCTACTATCGCGGCTACGAGATTGACTACGGCCCGGCCACCGACGTGTGGGAGGAGTTCGTGAAGGATCACGTTCCGTTTTACCAGTTTCTCACCAACGTAACAGACGGCGAGCTGCGCGTTACGTTCAAGTCATGTGCGGTCCATGCAATGATGATCTGGCCGGCCGAAAAGAGCGAATGGGGCGAGGACCTCGTCGCGCAGGTGCAGCAAATGCGACGGCGCGAATTCTATGAGTCCAACTTCTGGCTCAAGCCCATCGGCAAGGCTGCGGGTGGCCCGGGGGCGGCCGTTCTCACGCCCGTTTCTTACCTGAAAAACATCTCCCCCGATTTCATACCGCCCCCGCCGGCCGGCAAGGCTGTGTGCTCCATCAGCGCAGCGCCGGGCGAGCACGAGCCGGCCGCACTCGCCTTCAGGTCTTCCGTCGAATACAGCAACGTAACGGCGCAGATGGCGGATTTCGCGGGAAATGCCGGCACCATCCCCGCTTCGGCGGCCGACGTGCGCCTCGCAAAGCTCTTTCCGATAGGAAGGCAAGGCGTATACGAACTGCTGCCGCTGATGCTGGAACCGCTTCACGGCCAAACGCTTGCGCCAAACGTAACCCGCGAATTCTGGATCGACGTTCACGTGCCCGCAGACGCGGCCCCGGGCGACTATCGCGGCGCGATCACGCTTCGGGCCGAGAACCGGCAGCCGCTGACCGTAGATGTGAAGCTCACCGTGAGGCCCTTCGAGCTGGCTTTGGATTCGCCCGTTTGTTTTGCGATGTTTTACGGCATGCCCTCGAGCTTCAAATGGCACTACTTGCACTTTTACAAGAATCGAGCGAAGTGGGAGAAGGTTATCGACGCCGAAATGCGCAACATGGCCGAGCACGGCTTCAACACGCTCTCCATATGGGGGCCAAAGGTCCGCAGCGCACCGGGCGGCGGCATCACGGTGGATTTTTCCGACAGGAATCGCCTCCTCGAGCTGTGCCGCAAGCGTGGCCTGGGGCGCCGCCATGCCGTCGACACGCGCGTGATCGACTGTGCTCATTCACTCATCGCGATCGGGCTGAAGGAATTCTCTCCGGAGTTCAACAAAGCCTACGCGGACGTCTGCCGCCGGACCGTAGCATGGGCCCGGAAAAACAATCTGCCAATGCTGCTCTATGTGGTCGACGAGCCCCGTGAACGCGATCTCAACTGGTGGAACCGAAATCTCAGTGATACGCTGAAGCACCTCGATCTGTTGAAATCGATACCGGGCGCGCGGACGTTCATTCCTGTCATGGGCGACAAGCAATCGGGCGTCGACTACAGCGTCCTGGCCGAAAGACTCAGCGTCATTGCCACCCATCCTGCCAGGCAATCGCGCAGGCTGATCGCAAAAGCCCGGAAATTATGCATCTACAATGCCGGGCAAGACAGGTTGAGCTGGGGTTTCTACGTGTGGAAGGTCGGCGCCTGCGGCCGGCGCGAATGGGGATACCAATGGATAAAGCAACCCTACAATCCCTTTGATCCGGGAAATGACGCCGTGGCCTATCCCAGCCCGCATGGCCTGCTGCCGACCATCGGCGAGAAACGCATACGCGAAGGCATAGACGACTACAAGTACGTTTATACCCTAGAAAAACACATGGCCCGCGCACGGGCCGCCGGTGTAGACCTTGCCTCAGCGGCGGCGCTTCTTGCGAAGATACGCAACGCGGTTCCCGACTACCTCGACGTGCGCGAAGCACGCACCAGGGACCTCGATCATGAGCTGGGCGTCTGGCGAGAGCAAGTTGCCGCGGAAATCGAGGACCTCATCTATCAGATCCGGGCGAGCGCACCCGAGCAGTTGTCAGAATAAGATTCGACGACAACAATGACAACGAGGAGGAGGGTCCAGACATCAATGCCGAAAGCTGCACTTCCGGTCCACCGTACGGCTTACACCATGGTTCATGAAGAACCAAAACATTTATGAAAAATCATTGCACATGAACGTTGACTTTTGTCTGCGCATGTGATATTATTTTATCGATAGCCTCCGTTGTTCTTGGCGTTGTTCGTTGTGTCACGGAGCTTCGTATGCCTGATGATGTGACCCTTTTCGGTAATATTGCCTTGTCGAACGGTTGGATCGACGAGGACGCGCTCAGGGTATGCCTGAAAGCGCAGCAAGCACAGCCGAGGCAAACACGCCTTGCCCTAGGCAAGATCATGGTACGCGAAGGCCTGTTGACGGCCGAGCAGGTGGCCGAGATCCTCTCGGCTCAACGTCGGATGCGCCAAAGCCACGTCATCGAGGGCTATGAGTTGCTCGCGAGAATAGGCTCGGGCGGCATGGGCACCGTGTACAAGGCAAGAAAAGAAGGCATCAACAAGATCGTTGCCATCAAGATACTCCCCCCGGTTCTTGCCAGGAATCAGGATTTCATCAAGCGATTCTTCCGCGAGGCGCGCGCCGCGGGGATGCTCAACCATCCCAACATCGTTGCGGGCTTTGACGTCGGCGAGTCGGGCGGATATTATTATTTTGCAATGGAATACGTGGAAGGCCAAACAGTGGGCCAGGCCCTCGCCAAAGAGGGCCGTATGTCCGAAGCGCGCGCCCTCAACATTACAGGCCAAGTGGCCCAGGCCCTTGATCATGCAGCAACTCATCACCTGGTGCACCGCGACATCAAGCCCGACAACATAATCGTCACGCCGTCGGGCGTTGCGAAGCTGGCCGACCTGGGCCTCGCCAAGGCACCGTCCGCCGACGCTTCGGTGACGCAAGCAGGCCACAGCATAGGAACGCCCCACTACTGTTCTCCCGAGCAGGCCAAGGGCAGCGCCGACGTCGATATTCGCACCGATATCTATGCACTCGGCGCCACGTTGTACCACATGATAGCCGGCAAGGTGCCGTTTGCCGCGAGTAGCTCCGCAGCGGTACTCGCGAAACATATTACCGAAGAACTGCCGCCCATCTTCGAGATGAAAAATGAATTCTCGGAACCCGTTGCCAGGCTCATCAAGAAGATGATGGCCAAGAATCGAGACGGGCGACACGCCACGCCGGCGGCACTGCTCGAGGACATCGAACATACCATCCTAGAAATCAGGAAGAAGCGGTCGAAGCCACTGGCGGTTGCAAGGCCAATGACCCGACGGGCCCGAGCCACCTGGCACGTCGGCGTGCTCGGGGCCGTCGTAGCGGCTGCCGTTGTCATCGGCGCCGTAATACTGGTCCCATCGATACGCTCGGGCGACAACGGAGGTAACAACACCGAGGAAGTCATTACCCACAAGCCTGACGACGTATCCACAGACCCGGTAGAGCCTGATCCGAAGGCCGAGCGCACAGCCCGGGCCGCCGAAGCCTTGAAAGGCGCCGATGCCTTCGCACGAGAGCACAACATCGACTTTGGTGGCATTGCCGCGATGTATGAAGAGATTGCCAAGAAGTATGCCGGCACGCCCGCGGCGAAGACGGCCGCGACGCGCCTCGAGCAGATCCTCGCCAAGCGGGACAAAATCACCCAAGCCGCGCTCGACAAACTCAAGACGAACGCCCAAGAGCTGGCGAAGCAAGACAAGTTTGGAGAAGCGATAGGGTGTTGGGAGGTCTTTGCTCCCAAAGCGAAGGAACTCGGTGTTCACGGACGCGTGGACGAAGAAATCCGCACGCTCAGGCAGCAGGCAGAGCAGTCCCTCGCCGAAAAGTTTGCCCGCGCAACTAAGATGGTCGCAGACGGGCGCTTCGACGAAGCACGCGCAGTATATGAGAAGATCGCACAGACCTTCGGCCTGGAAAAGGCCGTGGAAAAGGCACGTAGCGAACTTGCCAAGGTAGATCAACTGAAGCAGGCACACAGGCTCAAGCTCGAAGCCGATGCGCGCCGGGCAGGCGAACTGCGCGCGAAAATCGACGACGTCAGTGAGCTTCTAGCCACGTTCGAGCTTGATGACGCAAGGAAAGCCTATGAGCAACTGAAACGCGATTGCCCTGAGCAGCTTGTGCCCATCATCGAAGAGCGCGAAAAAGACCTGGCGCTGCTGGCCTCCCTTCAGGAAGAGATAATAAAACACATCAATGCCGAACCGAACAAGCCCAGAAAGATGGCGCTCAGAAGCGGAAGGAGCATGGATGCTACTTCATGCAAAGCCGACAAAGACGGCCTTTCGATCAAGGTGCGGCAGGCTGAGACGTCGGCACGATGGGCTCAGCTTGCCGCGCAAACGTTGAACGTGCTTGCCGGCTCGGCCGCGCCCGAGCAGCCCATATCGCTGGCGCTGCTGGCCGGCTACAGCGGCATGTACAAAGCCGCCTACAAGCACCTGGCCCTTGCCGCCGAAGACGAGGCCACCAGGGAGCAGGCCGCGCGGCTGAAAAAGCGCTTCGAATCGGAGGAGCATTCGTACCACGCTTACAAGATCCAGCAGGCCCTTGCCCGGGCGGCCGAACTTGTGCGCAAGAAAGACACCGTCAAAGCCACGAAGGCGCTTGTCGCCCTCGAGAAACAACTTGCCGCCACCGGGTTGGCAGAGGAATATGGCACCAAGGTTGCCGAGCTAATAAGCCAAAACACCGAAACACTTGCCGAAGCCGAGCTGGAAAAAGCCATTGCCGAATCGAAGCGAGGAAACTGGCCGGGGGTTGCGAAGAGCATACAAGTGCTGAAAAAAGATTTCGGCGAAACAAAAACCGTTAAAACAACCGGCGCACAAAAGATTGCCCAATTGGCCAAGCAGTGCGACAAGGTGTACATCACCAAAGAGATGAAACAGGGAGTTCAGCTTTTCATCAAGATGGAAGATCCCCGCGCACGCGCGATTTTCAAGAGAATTGAGCGTAAGAGCACCGCCACACTCGCAAAAGATGCGAAAGGCCTCCTTCAGGCGCTCGACTCAAAAGACCGCCTGCCGGACGACGAGTGGTATTCGCTGATCCGCCGCATCAAAGAAATCCCGGATCCCTGGTACAGAATAGGTGCCTTCCGTAGATTCCGCAAGCGATGCCCGGGCTCGCGCTACGAGGCGGATGCACGCTCGAGCATAGGCCAGATCTTCCTTCATGAACTGGACCGCCCGGTCCTGGCCCGCGAGTTCTACCTAAGCGTCGTAAACGACTTCCGAAAGTACCGCAACTGGAGCGCCGCCGGTTATGTGCGTTTGGCCTACTGTGAAGCTGCCCTTGGAAACTGGCAGAAGGCCGAAGAATACCAGGATGTGGTACTGAAAGAATACTCGGACCAGCAAAACTGCTGCGTACAGGCGATGCGCGACAGAGCCAAGCATTACTACAAACTCGGCGAGAAACAGAAAGCCGCAAGAATCCTCGAAAAAGCGATCGAGGCCTATCCGCTGGGCGGAGACAGCCTCAGCAGCGCACAGCTTTTTCTTGCCGTTATATACCGCGATGACCTCAACGAGCCCGACAAGGCCCTCCAGGCCTTCCAGGAAGTCTACTTCCGGGCCTCCAAAAGGCGCACCGTGACGAACGAGGATCTTGCACCAAAGGCCATGATCGCCGCGGCAAAACTCTTGATAAAGGCAGACAAGAAAGACGAAGCCAAGCCACTCTTGTTGAGAGTGAAAGACAAGTATTACGGGACCAAATACACCGACCAGGCACAAGCGATACTCGATCAACTCTGAACCCCGGCCTATTCGAGGATGAAAGCACCTGCCGTTATTGAGCCAAAGCAAATGCACAACGGCGAGCCCGACAAGGGATTTCTTCAAAAATCGTCTTGAAAAGCCGATAATGATACACATGCCCCGCCGCGGGCAACACAGAAGGGGGGCCGCGTGCCGCAAGCGCCAAAGCGGCCGCATGATCGTACGGGCAAAGAGAGGGAGTTATGAACAGCCGGCCCGGTTTTACTGTCTGGCTTACGGGTCTTCCGTGTGCCGGCAAGACGACCCTGGCGAATCTCCTCGCGGAGAGGCTCGAACATCGCGATCGCCGCAGGATCGAGGTGCTGGATGCCTGCGTTGGCCGGGACTCCGACAACGGTCGCGCGGCCCACGGGGGAAAACGAAATGCCGATGTCCGGCGCATTGCTTTCGCGTGCGACCTCTTGTCACGCAAGAACGTCATAGCCGTGGCTGCGGTGGAATCTTCCTGTCGGGAGATGCGCGACAACGCCCGGCGCACCATCGAGCGTTTTGTAGAAGTGTTTGTAGACTGCCCGCTTGAGGTCCGCATCGGGCGTGACAACGCGGGCCTCCACGCGAAAGTTGTCGCTGCCGAAACAAACGATCTCACCGGAGTGTCGGAGCCTTACGAGCCGCCCGACAACCCCGAAGTGACCTGCAGGACCTCCGAGGAGTCGCCCGAGGCTTCGGTCGATAGGATCGTGGCAACACTCGAGCGGCTGCAATATATCCTTCCTGTAAGATCAGCCTACTCGGCCGATGAGGAAGAACAGGTACGCAAGAGGCTCGAAGGACTGGGATATCTTTGAACGAACAACAGGAAACACCCCGCAAGCGTCGACGCAAACGGCCTGAGAGATACGTTGACCTACAGGTGCACACAACCTTTTCCGACGGTACGCGATCCCCGACGGAAGTCGTGAAGCTCGCGTCCGCGGCAAAGCTGAAAGCCGTTGCGATCACCGATCACGACACTATCGACGGCATCCCCGAGGCGCTGGCTCAAGGCACACGCTCCAGAATCGAGGTCATTGCCGGCCTGGAGATAGCCGCCAACTGTCTCACGGGGATAATGGACATCTTGGGCTACTTCATCGACATAGCCTCGCCGAGCCTCGAGAGCAGGTTGCGCCGCCTTCGCGAGTCGCGCGAAGAGCGTAATCCCAAGATAATTGCGAAGCTGCAGGACATGGGCGTAGACATTGTTTACGGTGAAGTTATCGAGATAGCAGGCGGCGCTACGGTAGGCAGGCCGCACATTGCGCGCGTGCTCGTTCAGAAGGGCTGCGCGAAAGACATCGACGAAGCGTTCAGACGTTACCTCGGTCGAAACGCCCCGGCCTATGTACCCAAGGAACGTCCTTCCAGCGGGCGGGCGATCGAGTTGATCCGCGACGCCGGCGGCGTACCGGTGCTGGCTCACCCCGACACCATTGATATTGGCCTCGAAGGCGACCTGGATCTCCTGGTCGCAAGGCTTGTGCGCGAGGGGCTACTGGGTATTGAAGTGATGTACAGCGGTTACGAAATCAAGACGACGACAAGCCTCACACGGCTGGCCGAAAAACACAACATTCTCGCGGCCGGCGGATCCGATTTTCACGGCGATCCCGGATCGGACATTCAGATAGGCACCGGCAAGGGTGAACTTCGAGTGCCCTACCGGTTTGCCGAGAGCCTGCGGGACGCGGCGCGACTTGTGCGACGCAAAACTGCCGAACCGGCTCACGGATGAATGGCCGCAACGTCGGCTTCAGGGCGCCTTGCTATGCGGTTTTGCACGGCGCCGGAACAATACAGCCAGATGCGATAGGTAGAAACAGCGAGTCATGAGCCCCAGGTCTTCAGATCGCCACGGCCGAACGCCGGAAGAAATCAAGCGGCACTATGATGTGGAGAAGGAGCTTGCAAGTTTGTTGTGCAGCGCGGGCCGCGAGGAGAGGCCCGGGCTCTACGGCAGGCTCTACGCGGAATTGTTTCGAAAGGTGCCGGACCACCCGTCACTGAAAGTGGATACCGCGCTGGCTATTAACAGCTTGCGCGGCCAGATGCTTTTTCTGAGGCGTTTTCTCAACAGCGACGCAACGCTGATGGAAATCGGCTCCGGCACGTGCATGCTGTCGCTTGAAGCCGCCAAACACGTGAAAAAGGTTTACGCCATTGACGTTGAAGACCAAACTTCGAAGTCGGCAAGAAAACCTGACAACTTCCAGCTTATCATCTACGAAGGCATCGACATCCCTCTTCCTGAGGGAAGCGTGAACATCGCCTACAGCAATCAGATGATTGAGCATCTGCACCCCGACGACGCACTTGCACTGACGCAGGACATTTACAGGGTGTTGGCCTCCGGGCGGCATTTATGTTTGCTCATCACCAAACAGGCTGTCGGGCCCTTGGGACGTTTCCAGGAGCTTCGACAGCGTGGCTACATGCTTTCATTTGAAAGAATACACGCTCACGGAGCTGAGCAATCTCTTGCGAGAAGCCGGATTCGCGAAAGTCTCGGCGTACCCGGGCCTCCGGTCTCATTACATGAGGTTTCCGTTGTCTGTTGTGTCCGTGTGCGAAGCGGCTCTTCGTTTGCTGCCGCACCGCCTCAGGAGACCACTGGCGGGCGGATTGCCGTTTCGTGCCCTTTTGGATGCGAAGTTGGCTGAAAAAAAATGAGCAACTCGGTCTTTCGAAGACAAAGGCCGCGTTGTCTGCGTCCCGCGAGAACATAGAAGCCTGGCGCGATTTGCATCATGGGAGAGGCTCATGCCGGATCTTCCCGTCCGTTTTGGCCCTGCCAGAATAGCCAAATACAAACAGCGGGTCTTTCCATCCGTCCGAGAGTCGCGCCGGGAGGATACGTCTGTTGCCGTCGGCCGCGAGGAGCCTACTCCGCGGGCGGCCTTTTTCTTTCTTCTCCTGTTCATTTTCTTCAGTTATGCTCAGTTGGCGGCATGGCTGCCCGGCCATGCCACTCAGTCGAGCGTGGCATGGCTTGCCCTGAAGATGCGGCTGTCATTCACGCCCGCGCTTCTGGCCCTGATAAGCATCATCTGGTACAAGAACTCGCACGGCCAAGAGTTCTTGTTCACCAAACCACAAATGCTCCTTCTTGTGCTTCTTCTCGGTTGTGCTCTTGCGTCGGTTCCTTTTTCGGTTTATCCCCGTCGGTCTCTCGCATTCGCAAGTTCGAACGTGCTCAAGCTGTTGTTCCTGTTTGTTCTTACGATAAACGTGATCCGGAATACTCGCAGCTTCAAGGCCTTCCTGTGGACCGTGGCGTTGTCCGGATGCTTTCCGGCTGTCGGTGCGCTGCTGGCCAATTATTTTCCTGATCAGTTTGCGTTCCATAAAGGGGCAAGCGGCCGCATTGGCTGGACGGGTCATTACGGCAATGCCAATACCGTCGCGGCCGCAATGTGCATGTTGATACCCGTGGCCTTGTGTTTGGCGGAGGTTACCGCTTCGCGCGCAAAGAAGGCGGTGCTTTGGCTGCTGATAATGTTGTACGGCTTCGTGATGCTGAAAATGCTCTCGCGGGCATCCATGGTCTCCATAGTGCTCATCGCGATCATGTACACTCTCATGAGCAAGCACAGAGTGCGCAACATGGCGATCGCCGCTATACTTGGAGCTATCGCCGTGGCGGCCGTTCCGTCAGTCATATCGCGCGCCGGCACCATGAGTACCATAAGCGAAGACGCTTCGGCCATGGGCAGATTCGGGCTCTGGAAGGCAGGGCTGAAAATGGGCTTCGACCGGCCGCTGTGGGGTGTGGGTGTAGGTTGCTTCGACATAGCAGTTGCCGAGCACTTTTCCGCCTACGGTGAAGGCAAGCTCTTGCGCTGGAGGCCGCCGCACAGTTCGTACATTGCGACCTTCACGGAGATGGGCGCTCCCGGCCTCCTCGTTTTTCTCGCGCTCATCGGGGTGTCGATGGCCGATGCAAGACGTCTGCGCAAGAAGCTTCAGCACGCGCCCGACCCCGAAGCCCGGAACCTGGCCAAGCTGGCCCGGGCGGTTTTACTGGCTTTAGTAGCAGTTTCGGCGATAGGGCTGACCAGCGACTACGCCTTCGACTGGTCTCTGCATATGTTCATTGCCCTGGTTGTATGCTTGAAGCAGATGGGAAGGCGACATGGTGTGTATATTTGACGTACATTTCGTGAGGATCACAAAGTGGAACGAGAACTCCTTCAATGGCTGCGTTGCCCTGAGTGCAAGGCCTCGCTCGAGCTCCGCGACGCCGTAGAGAACGACGGCGAGGTGGAATCGGGTGCGTTGGCCTGCTCCTGCGGAAGGGAGTACCCTGTCCTCAGATCAATCCCCAGGTTTGTGGAAAGCGACGAATACACGGCAAGCTTCAGCTTTGAGTGGGACATCCACCGCAGCACGCAGTACGACGCCGGCGGCAAGACCGCCTCCCGCGACACCTTCACCTCCGACACAAACTTCCAGCTCCACGAGATGGAGGGGAAGCTTTGCCTGGACGTGGGCGTGGGAAGCGGGCGTTTCGCCGACGTGGTCGACAGGGCCGGCGGCATCGTCATAGGCGTGGATTTCTCTTTTGCCGTCGACGCCGCCGCCCAGATGCTCAAGGACCGGCCCAACGTCCACCTGGTGCAGGCAGACGTCTTCCGGTTGCCGTTCGAAGAAAAGACCTTCGATTACATCTACAGCATCGGCGTGCTGCACCATACGCCCGACTGTGAAGCGGCGTTCAAGTGCCTGCCCGGCTTGCTGAAACCCGACGGAAAGATCGCCATCTACGTGTACAGCGCCTACGTGGGTCAGGAACAGATCAACAGGGCGTGGCGGGTAATGACCACTCGCCTTCCAAAACGGTTGCTTTACTTCCTGTGCGTGCTCACTGTGCCGCTTCACTACGTATGGAATCGCTATCGCTTCCAGGAGCTGTTCTGGCACTACGTGCTGCCGGGCGTCGTTTTTCACCTTGTGCCCAAGATCCATGATTACCACGATTGGCGCGCTCGTCTGCTCGACACCTTTGACTGGTACTCGCCCGTGTACCAGTCGAAGCACACGTATCCGGAAGTATGCGCATGGTTTCGAGAGTCCGGGCTTGTCGACGTCCGACCGCTCGGCCCCGAAGTGTGCGTGTGTGGCGTTCGGCCCGAGGAATAGCGAATGTGCGGAATTTGCGGACTGATAAACCTCGACGGCTCCCCGGCCGATGGTGAGCTCCTCGCGACTATGGCCCGGATGATGAAACACCGCGGACCCGACGACCTCGGTGTGTACACCGACGGCCCAGCCGGCATTGGGATGGTGCGCCTGAGCGTCATCGACCTCGCCGGCGGCCACCAGCCAATGCACAACGAAGATGAATCGACGTGGATGGTCTGCAACGGCGAGATATACAACTTCCCCGAGCTTCGCAAAGACCTCGCCAAGCGCGGCCATCAGCTTTACAACCGTTCCGACGTCGAGACAATCGTACATCTCTACGAGGAGCACGACGCAGGCTTTCCCAACCACCTGCGGGGAGAGTTTGCCGTGGCCGTGTGGGACGCCCCCCGCAGGCGGATGGTCCTGGCTCGCGACCGTCTCGGCGTGAAGCCCCTTCATTATTACAATGACGGCAAAGTTTTTCTCTTTGCGTCGGAAATAAAAGCACTGCTGTGCCACCCCGCCGTGAAGCGTGAGGTGGACCCCGACGCGATCAACGAATTCCTGACGTGGAACTACGTGCCCGATCCCTTCACTGCTTTCAAGGGAATCCGAAAACTCCCCCCCGCCCATGTGCTCGTGTTCGAAAACGGTCGCGAAAGGATCTCGCAATACTGGAACATCAGCTACGACATCGACACGAAAAGCTCCGTTGAAGATCTTGCCGAGAAAGTGCTGGCGGAGCTTTCGGAAGCGGTGAAAATACGCCTGATCAGCGATGTGCCCCTGGGGGCTTTTCTGAGCGGAGGGGTCGATTCCAGCGCCGTTGTGGCGCTAATGGCCCAGCACTCCGGCAGGCCGGTCAAGACGTTTTCCATCGGCTTTGAAGAAGCGGACTTCAACGAGGTCGAATATGCCAGGATCGTGGCGGAGAGGTTCGGAACCGACCACGAGGAATTCATCGTCAAGGCCAACGCCGCCGAGATCATCGACGACATCCTGTGGTACCTCGACGAGCCCTTCGGCGACTCTTCGGCCATTCCCACCTTCGTGGTCTCAAAGATAGCTAGCAGCCGCGTGAAGGTAGTGCTATCGGGCGACGGCGGCGACGAAACCTTCGCCGGCTACGAACGCTACCAATGGGAAATGGGCCGCAGGCATTTTACCCGGATACCAAAGTTCATTCGCACGGGCCTTTTTCAGCCTCTCAGCCGCCTGCTGCCCGAGGCGGTCTATGGCAAGCACTTCCTCAATCATATTTCTCTGGAGGATGATCAGCGCTATGTCAACTTGATGAGCTGCTTCAGCAACGTGGTCAAATCGCAGCTCTATACGGACGACTTCCGGGCGAAACTCAGCGCGGTCGATTGCTCCGAATCCTTGATGAAGCATTTCCGGGCCCACAATGACAGCGACTATCTGACCCGGATGATGTACGTTGACGCCAAAACTTACCTCACCGGCGATTGCCTGGTGAAGACCGACCGGATGTCGTCCGCCAATTCGCTGGAGGTTCGCGTGCCGTTTCTCGACCACAAGGTCACCGAAATTGCAGCCACGATTCCTTCCGACCTGAAGCTGCGAGCCGGTGTGAGCAAATACATCCTGAAGAAGTGCCTGCGGGGCCTGCTGCCCGACGTAATTCTCGACCGTGGCAAGATGGGCTTTGGCGTGCCGGTTGCCAAGTGGTTCACCGGAGAGTGGTCGCAGCTCCTGCAACAGATGCTCTTCGAGCCGCGTTCCGTGGGGCGCGGCTACTTCAATGAGAAATACATTCGGCATATATGGGACGAGCACAAGCGCGGACGACGTGACCACTGCGACAGGCTGTGGGCATTGTGGGTGCTCGAATCATGGCATCGGAAATACATCGACGCGGACCCCGCTGCTGGCAGAGGATGATAAGCGGCCGGCAGCCTGTAATCATGAGCACCGGCCGACCATTTTCGGAGACGATGATCCATGGAAGACCAACAGACTGTAGACTACTTTGACAAGTATACCCCGGAGTACTCGGTAGAGAGGCTCGAGTTTGCTATTGATGTGATCAAGAAGCATGGGCGGGAAAACAGTTCGCTCATCGACATCGGGTGCGGCGTTGGCAATCTGCTTGCGTTTGTCAAGCAGCAGACCCACCTGACGGACTTGTGCGGCATCGACGTGAGCCGGGCGTGCCTGCAGAAGACAAGGGAGGCCGTCGGCTGCGAAACTTTTCTCGGCTCCATAACCGACGGTTCCTTCGTCGAGAGCATCCCGAAGAAATTCGACTTCGTCCTCCTGATGGCCGTTCTTCACCATCTCGTCGGCAGAACACGAAAAGAATCCAAGGCACGAGCTGCGTATGCCGTGAAGAATGCGCTCGAGTTGCTCGAGGCGGGAGGTCGCCTGATGCTGATCGAACCGGTGTATTATCCTACGATCGTGATGGACTTCCTTTTCTACGTCAAGAAACTTGTCACGAAAATGACTGCAAAACGCATAGAGATATTCGGCTTTCGCAATAACATCGGCGCACCGGTAGTGTCTTACTACGCCAACGAAGCACTCGTCGACATGATCGAACGCAACGAAAACTGCGAGATCGAAACTATGCATTTCGACAAGGAAAAAGTAACTCCGGTACAGCGGATGGGCTTGATCACCCGTCGGATGGACACGACGATCATCGTCAGGAAGAAAGACTGATCCATCTGCCAAACATAGGAACCAAACCAGTGGAATTGCGAAAAGACCACCTTGAGTTTCTTGACAGTGCCAAGCCGTATTATGACGAGTTCCGGGCCAGGCACGGTGAATCACCTTCCTCGAGTGGCCTCACTGTGATGGACGTCGCCTGCGGCCGGCAAGTTTAGCGGGAGTGAAATTGAATGCCTCATTGGAAGCTCAAATCGGCAGTCCAGGGTTTCGTTGCCTTGCTCCCATATCGCCAAACGTGGAACCGTCTGCTGCAGAAGTACGTGACCAAGACACTGGATCTGAACACCAGCACGTTCGAGTACAAACTGACGCTTGTAACTGAACACATAACGAACTACCTGGAACAGGCGCCCTCTCCCAAGGATTCGTTTTCAGTTCTCGAACTCGGCACGGGTTGGCCCAACTCCGCGAAGCCTACGAGGACAAGAGCTTGAAGACCCCCTCCCAAATGCTCGAGAGGCTCAATGTTTTCCCCGTCATTGC
Organism: Planctomycetota bacterium; assembly: GCA_013202185.1. Lineage (GTDB taxonomy): Bacteria > Planctomycetota > PUPC01 > JABMSA01 > JABMSA01 > JABMSA01. The sequence goes on along the minus strand of JABMSA010000825.1, from coordinate 4,398 downwards.
CGACGCACGCGATACGGGCCTGGAGCCCTCCTCGGTGGACCTCTTCGTTTCGAATATAACTTTCGAGCATATCCCGAGAAAAGTGCTGCCGGACATCCTGAAGGAATTCAGGCGGCTTGCCGCGCCGGGGGCCGTGATGAGTCACCAGATCGATCTCGGTGACCATTATAGACTCTTCGACAGTTCGATCACACCTCTCAATTTCTTGAAATATTCCGATTTTGTGTGGCAGTTCTTCAGCAGCACATTGTACTATCAGAATCGTGTCCTGATCTCGGAATATCGCGAGATGCACGAGGACGCCGGGTTCAAGATATTGCGTGAGGTCCGCGATAAGTGCCCTGCGGATGTTCTCGACAAGATACGCATCGCGAAACGGTTCCGGCATTACGAGAAAGAAGACTTGCTCGTGGTAAACCGTCGGATAATTTCTGTTCCCACCGAGGAAGAGGCCCCCGCACAAACATAACCCCGAGAATATTATCAGCACAGCATGAGATACCCGAAAACAAAGCTTCTGCACGTGGTCAACCGTTTCGGTGTGGGCGGCTCCGAGCGCCAGCAGACGGAACTCATCAGGCGCCTTCCTCCGGAGCGCTACGATCAGGTCGTGGCCTCGATGGAGAAAGAAGGACGTTTCCTCGGAGAGGTCGAGGAACGTGGTGTCGAAGTCTTCGAGTTTCCGATGACGTCATTCTACAATCGGGGTGCTCTGCGTCAGTACCGGGCCTTGGCCCGCCTCATGAGGCAGCGAAAGATTCAACTGGTGCATTGTCACGACTTCTACTCAAACATTTTCGGCACGATATCCGCCAGGTTGGCAGGCCTGAGCAAGATCATCACGAGCCGTCGTGATACAGGCGAGAGATGTACTTTCATGCAGCGGCTTATGCAGCGAATTGCATATTCTTTCTCGGCGGCTGTGATCACGAATGCCGATGCGCTCAAGCAGATTCTCGTGAGAAAGGAATTTGTGCCGGGGCGCAAGATCCGCCGCGTTTACAACACCGTTGACTTCACGCGGTTCTTCCCCAAGGAACCCCCTCCGCAGCTTGCGGCGTCACTTTCGCTTCCGGCGCACGCACCGGTTATCGGAATCGTCAGCTCCCTTCGCCCCGAGAAGGACCACAAGACATTCATCCGCGCCGCTATCGAGATTCGCAAGGTCCGCCCGAACGGGCGCTTTCTTATCGTGGGAGACGGAGCCATGAGGGAAGAACTCGAACGCTTCACACGAGAGCATGACATGGCCGACGCGGTTGTTTTCACCGGCGACCGTTTGGATGTACCCGACGTCCTGGCGCTGATGGACGTTTGCGTGCTCACGTCACGCAACGAAGGCCTGTCGAACGCCATCATCGAAGCCATGGCTTGTGCGCGGCCCATTGTGGCAACGGACGTGGGCGGCACGCGCGAGCTTGTGGCCGACGGCCAGACGGGCTTTCTCATCCAGCCACAGGATCATGCCAATCTCGCCGAAAGGGTGCTGCGGATTCTCGATGATCCTGCTTTGGCATCGAAGCTCGGTGAGCTTGCCCGAAAAAAGGCACTCGAAAACTTCTCGCCCGACGTCTTTCTGCCCAACGTCGAGGCTCTCTACGCATCGGTACTGAATCAAGAACAGCGCTTCGCCGGCACTTGTGAGCGTGAAGGCCGGGGTGCAACCTGAGCAGGTGAAGTGGCAAACATCGTTGGCACGGAGTATTGCTTGTGCGATAATGCCTTTTGCGGATGCGACAAGATGATGGAAAACATGGAATCTCTTTATGCAAAGGCGCTCAGTACATCTTGAGGCGGCGTGCGGAGAACAGTCGGCAAGGCGATGCCGCCGGGTGCTCAAGTTGAAAGATCAAACATGAAATTCGGGACACACAGGCACTGAGACGGTGCCACGAAGGTGCCTTATGACTGGAGCGTTATCGTGAAAATCAGCGAGGAAGTGTGTTTCCGGTTGTCCCGGATCCTCATCAAACGTCGCCAAGCGGTCGACAAGGCCGATCCGGGCCGAAGCTGGTATGGCGCCTCAGATGAAAGCTACCGTGACAACCGTCAGCTCGCGGCAAGAAGTTTTCTGGAGCTTGTCCTGAAACGACAGCCGGTGACAGGGCTGCGGATGCTCGACTTCGGTTGCGGGCGAGGTGACCTGGCAAAGGCACTCCTCGACTCGGGGGCTGAGTCTGTTGTCGGGGTGGATATGAACACCGAGTGGATCAACGAAGCGCAAAAAGAGGCTCCTCCTCGGGCCGAATTCATTGTGGGGTCGGCCGAACGGATTCCCCTGGACGATGATTCTGTAGATGCGGCCGTGTGCGTCGACGTGTGGGAACATGTGTTGTCGCCCGAACGGGTACTGCGAGAGTTGCTGCGAGTGGTGCGGCCCGGCGGACGGGTCTTCAATCATTACTACCCGTGGTATGCGTTTTGCTCGTCGCACATGGTCGGATGGGTACCCATTCCCTGGTGTCATGTGCTCTTTTCGGATTCTACGTTGGTGCGCGTGGCCGAGCGCATTCACAACTCAGCTTTCTACCAGCCGCCCACGTGGCTCCGCGACGACGACGGCCACAAGAAACCCTTTCCGCTCGCCGGCAAGCAAACCTACGGTGCCGACCTCAACCGCTCCTCGGAGCGTGACTATCTCAGGTTGCTGAGCGCCCTGCAGCAGGAGGGCGCGTTGTCTGTGGATCATCATTACCTCGTGGGCTTCGCAGGAACAAAGCACTGGATCAGCCGATTGACGCGGCCGTTTCGCGGCCTGCCGGTATTGCGCGAGATTATCGGTCCGCCGTTTTTTTCGGTTGTTGTTTCGCAGACTTCGGGATGAGCACAACCCGCAGGAGAATAGCCGCTCTGGCAATCAGTTTTCAGTAATCCACTGCTGGTCTGACGTTTTGGTGCCGGACCTTACATAGCGCTTGACATTCGCGCGCGGAAATGATGAGATTCCCAACTTGACATAGGAAAGATGAATCGTCCATGATGACTGACGCAGTGCCTTCCCTAAGGCCCGCGCACTTCCATAGCAACACAAAGGCCATTGAACTTCTCAGCGGCGGCCGACGCGAAAGCGCGGCTCCGATGTGACTTTTCGGGGGAAACGATGAAGATCGCATTTGTTTCTTATGATGTCTTCGAGGATAGAACTATAGGATTGTATCCGCCGATTCACCTTTGCGCTCTTGGCACGTCGCTGGGTCTGGCGGGTTACGAAGTGCGGGTCTTTGACTATGCCGGCCCCTTTGCCGGACTGGAAGACTATTTCAAGGAGATTAGAGATTATGCTCCCGACATCATGGGGATGACCAGCTATACCCCATTTCTCAGCACTCTCCACAAGCATTCGAATATACTCAGGCGACATCTTCCGGACGCTGCCATGGTTGTTGGAGGCCCGCACCCGTCGGTCTGGCCCGAATGGACGTTGAAGAACATGCCGCAGTTCGACTACGCGATGCAGGGCGAAGCAGACCGTTCGATCGTCGATTTCGCCGACATGATTTCGGGCAAGAAGCCCGAACAGAATGTTCCCGGCCTGGTGTACAGGAAAGGGAAAGACGTGATCGTCAACGAACGGGAAACCATCAAGGATCTGAACGAGCTGCCTCAGATTGATCGGTCTTTCCTCGACAGATACTACAAAGAGGGCATGTACTGGCACATGGCCGCTCGTGGCGCGACGGACATGATGATCTCAAGCAGAGGATGCCCCTATGATTGCAGCTTCTGCTTCAAGGTCGAGAAAAAGTATCGTTTCAGAAACGTTGACCACCTGATGCCGGAATTTGAGGCGCTCAGGAGGAGAGGCATAAAGTCGATACACGTTCAGGATTACGCCTTCACGGCAAACAAGAAAAGGTGTATCGAGGTTGCAGACGCTCTTGTAAAGGGTAAATACAAGTTTGAGTTCAAGGTTAGAAGCCGAGTCAATTCCGTCAATGAAGAGATCCTGTTACAGTGACCCCGGCACGATCCTGTACTTCCTCAGGCACCATGTCAGAACGATGAGTTGGCGGCAGATCAAATTCCTCGCCCATCTGGTTAGACAACGGCTGAGCTTCTGACGATCTTTGCACCGCTACTGAAGCAGCCGAACCGGACATCGCACCTTTTCTATTCCTGGCATGGGTCCCTCTTCGACAACGGGGCAGTCGCCTTCGCTCGTCGCCATGATTCCCGAAGCCGCAAGCTCGAGCAACGCAACCAGGCCCTGCAGGCCAAGCCAGCCCGCAAGAACCAGGTCATCCACGAAATAATGGCATCCCACAATGAGCTGAAAAAGTCTGGGAGGAACCTCAAACGCCGCTGTCCGAGGCGCCCCCATCTTCGTCCAGGATTCTCATACGGGGAAGAACTGGTACAAGGAATATTCTGGGGTTTGTTCGGGGTCAGTGGGAAGCG
>JABMSA010000824.1 GCA_013202185.1 Planctomycetota bacterium | reverse complement strand
TTCGACATGATACCTCTGATCCTCATTGACAACGCTGTCAAATACTCATTCGAAGAAGAAGACATTGCTGTCAGCGTCGACGACCAGCCCGCCAGGGCTGGTGTGAATGCGAGATCAGTAATTGTTTCTGTAATATCTCGTGGTGTACCTGTCCCAGAAGACATGCGTATTGAGATTTTCAAAAGGGGAGTCCGGGGCCCGGGCGTTGAGGAATTCGCATCCAGCGGATCAGGTCTAGGCCTGTACATAGGGAAAACCGTTGCCGAAGCGAATGGCTTTGACGTGCGGTATGAGTGCTACAACTACGACAAATCAAAAACCGTTGCATACAATAAATTCACGTTTGAAGTACCGTGCCACTGATTGATGGAACGAGCAGTCACCGGGCCGCTGGTTTTAGAACCTTTGTTAGGAAATCGAACTAGGAAACTAAGGAAACTAGGGACAGGGGGGGTGAAAAACCCACCGCCAGGATCCGAGCCGCCTGTCGGATTGCCGTAGGTTGTTTGTTATCGACCTAACTGATTTCCGTTTCGCGTATGTATGGAGGCTTGTCAACAGCGCGACGGCTACGTATTCTCAGGCGAATGCAAAACTTTACGTAGCGGCCGGTTTGCTGTCCTCAGTTGTTTCGAAATTGCTACCCAGAAACGATGTGATACATAGCTATCTCCCAAAAGGAAGTAAGGACACACCATGAAAAGGACCATCGTTATCTTGTTGCCATTATGCCTTCTGTATTTGCTTGTTGGCGCAATCCTGATGTGGACAGGACTTCTTGAGCAGCAGACCTATCTTGCAGGCGCTGGGATCGTAGGAGCAATTGCCTCTGTCCTCGGCCTGCTTTCTTTGCTGCGCCCCGCCTTGACTATGTCAGACATTCAGTACCTTGAGGTAGAGTCTCTCCAGAAACTTAGTGACGTCTCATCTGAAACCAAAAAGCTTGAGGATGCGCGCAGTCACACGGCTACCCAGATCACCGATCTCGAGACTAAAAGGAAGGAAATGGAATTGCTTGTCAGAAAGGCAAGTATGTCTCTTTTCTTGAAGGACCAATATGAACGCCACATGAAAAGAATACTTGAACATTTGAAGAAGGAGTCAGGTCTTCTTTCAAGCATTTCTGAACTTTCTAGCATAGAGAAGAAACTTGCTGCACTCGACGAGGAAATTGAACGAAATGAAAACGTTGACCTCTTGCGCCAGATTATCGACGCCGCCAGGACAACCGTGTCCCCCTTTGACAAAGCCATCGAGAATGCTTCGCTACCGTTGCGAATCTTCCTGCAGATCATCAGGGCGTACGCAGGCATGTTCGGAGCATCACTTGGCAAATAGGCAGTTGTCAACGTACACCTGGAAAGCCAGAGATGGTGGAGCTGTTGAAAAAGCCTCCGTCGAGGTGCGAAGCGCTCATTGGATTGTCGTAGATGCCGCTACAATAAGGAAGACAATTGCCAAATGGACAGCTCCAGCAACGTGGCTCGCCACTGGGACGTGCGCGGGCGGTGGTGGCATGGGATTGCGGTAAGAGCGGCAAGGATTGTGCAGTCAGCCTCTGTTCGGACTGTGATCGGGGTTCTTAAACAGGCCAACTGTCCCTAGTTCTTGCACCCACCCACCCCACTCAGCCACTCGAGCGTCACATCATAAACCCCCGTGCAGTCGACGAAGCCGATTCGTTTCCAGAAGGGTTCGCAGATGAAGGTCTCGCTGCTGGGCTCGGGATGACAGGTGTCGGCCAGGGCCTGGAGGTCGGAGGCCATGTTTTGAGTGAAGGAGATCTGAAAGAGGAGGGTGGGCGGCACGGTCGCCGGGCCGTAGTCGAGCAGGTCGATGCTCTTGAGCTGGTCGATGGTCGATGTGCGGAGCGAGTAGCCGTCGAGGTCGATGATGTCGCCCGCGCTCTTGCCGCCTTCCGCCTTGCCGTGGGTGAGCATCTGCCGGACGAGCTGTCGCTTGATGTTGAGCTTGTAGAATTGTTCGCCGCTGACGATCGGCTGCCAGAGGATGAGGAGATCGGCTTTGACGTCGTTTGCCACCGCCTCGAAGGCAAGTGTGGCGCCCAGGCCGAGGCCGAGCAATCCGACGCGCTCGATTCCCTGCTCGTGAAGATACGCGATGGCGGTGGCGATGTTTTCCTTCGCGAGCGGCGGTGTGAAATCTTCGAAGGCGCCGGCGCTGTTGCCCGTGCCGAAGTAGTCGAACCGCAGGACGGTCCAGCCCTGCGCGGCGGCGAGGTCTGCTATTTCGTAGAGGGGGCGGTAGGCGCACTTCGCCTCCTCGGCGAAGGGTGCGCAGATGACGAAGCCGCGCGTCGAGTGGGCCGGGGGAGCATGCACGACGCCGTAGAGCTTGCCCTCGGGTCCGAAGTGAATGATGCGGCGCGAGGGCGTTGTTCGCGTGGAGTTCATTCTTGCTTGCTCTTGACGAGGTCGGCGATCGCGGCAACGGTTTCGAATGCTTCGACGCTGAACTCGTCGTCCTCGAAGGTTAGGTCGAAGATCTCCTCGAGGCCGATTACGATCTCGAACAGCCGCACGGAGTCGATGTCGTACTTCACCATGAGCGGGTCATCGTCGGCGATGTCGTCGGGCGACACTTGAAGAAAAAGACGCTCGACTATCATTTCCTTGATCTGATCTTCGATCTTCTCTGGCATAGTTGTCCTCGTTCTGTTGCCCTGGCGCGGGCTCTCACACTTCGGCGAGCACTTCCTTGACGGCCTCGTAAACGTCCTGGTGATCGGGCAGTACGAATTTTTCGAGCACGGGCGACGCGGGCACCGGCACATCGAGTGCGGCCACGCGTTTGATTGGGGCATCCAGGTAATAGTAGAGCTTCTCGAACAGTTGGAAACCGATCTCGGCGCACACTCCGCCGGTGCGGTGGCCTTCTTCGGCGAGCACGACCCTGCCGGTTTTTTCGATCGACCGGCACAGCGTGTCCATATCGAGAGGGTTGAGCGTTCGCAGGTCGATGACCTCCGCCGACACTCCATCGCGCTCGAGCATCTGTGCGGCCCTCAGGCATTCTTGCACCATCTGCGAGTATGATATGACGGTGACGTGCGAGCCCTCGCGGACGACCTTCGCGCTGCCGAGCGGCACAACGTAATCCTCGTCGGGCACTTCGCCGCGCGTTCCGTAGAGGCTCTTGTTTTCCACGAAGAGCACGGGGTTGTTGTCGCGGATGGCGCTCTTGAGCATGCCCTTGGCGTCGTGCGGGGTGGATGGTGCGGCGATCTTTATGCCCGGCATCGACATGAAGAGGCTCTCGAGCGATTGCGAGTGCGTGGGGCCGTAGCCGCGCCGGCCGCCGGAGGGAGTGCGAATGACGATCGGCAGCGTGACCTGCTCGCCGAACATGAATCTGAACTTCGCCGCGTGGTTGAACAACTGGTCGATGGCGAGTGTGATGAAATCCATGAACATGATTTCCACTATCGGCCGCGCACCGAGCATTGCCGAGCCCACTGCCACGCCTACGATGCTGTTCTCGGAGATGGGCGTGTTGCGGATGCGCTCGGGGCCGAACTGCTCGACGAGCCCGCGCGTCACACGGAATGCCCCGCCGTATCCGGCAATGTCTTCGCCGAGCAGCAGCACTCGTTCGTCGCGGGCCATCTCCTCGCGGAGTGCATCGCGGATCGCCTGTGAATAGAAAATCTCGCTCATCAATTCGCCCAGATGGATCCTTCGAGGTCGTCGGTCGATGGTTGGGGGCTGTCGAGGGCAAAGGCCACGGCCTCATCGATTTCGTTTCTCACGGCCTGCTCGATCGAGTCGATCTCCTGTTGCGGTACAGCGTCGAGGAGTTTCTTGCGGAGCAGCTTGATCGGGTCCTTGAGTGCCCATTCGGCCTCTTCGGCGTCGGGCCTGTATTCGCAGCCGTCGCTTTTGGAGTGGCCGCAGTGGCGGTAGGTGAGGGCCTCGACGAGGTATGGACCGGCTCCGCTGCGGACGTGGCGCGCGGCCTCGCGCACTGCATCTCTGACGACGCACACATCGTTGCCGTCGATGATTTTGCCGGGCATTGCGTAGCCATCGGCGCGGTCCGACACGTTGCTCACCGGAAACGCGTCATTGAAAGGTGTGGACATTGCGTAGAGGTTGTTTTCGCAGAAGAGGATGAGCGGCAGCTTCCAGATTGCGGCCATGTTGACGGACTCGTGGAAGGTGCCCTGGTTTGCGGCGCCGTCGCCGAAAAAGCACAGCACCACCTGATCGCGCCCCTGCATCTTTATGCTTAGCGCGGCGCCCGCTGCAATAGGCAGGCCGCCGCCGGTGATGCCGTTGGAGGCGAGGAAGCCGCTCGCGATGTCGGCGATGTGCTGGCTGCCGCCGCGTCCTCCGCTTACGCCGGTGGCTTTGCCAAACAGCTCTGCCATGAGGCGCTCGGGTGTGCCTGTTTTGGCGATGAAATGACCGTGCCCGCGATGGTTGCTCACGACGTAGTCGGTCGGCCGGATGCCGGCGCAGGCTCCCACTGCCGTTGCCTCCTGGCCCGTACACGGATGCGTGGTGCCGTGCAGGCGCCCGTCGACAAAGAACTTGTCGAGGCGCGACTCGAACTCTCGGATGAGGAGCATCGTGCGATAGTATGAAAGCAGTTGGCGGCTTTCAATGTCGCTCATGTGACTGGGCTCAGAAAATGAAGTTGGCAAAGTCGTTCTTGGTGACGAAAACCACCAGCCCCAGGAGAAAAGCCAGCCCCACGTATTGGGCCACGACGAACGTCCTCTCGCCGACGGGCTTACCTTTAATCTTTTCGATGATTAGGAAGGCTATGTGGCCGCCGTCGAGGATGGGAATCGGCAGCAGGTTGAAGACGCCCAGGCTGATGGTGATGATCAATATGAAATGTATGAAGTCTTGCAGGCTGGATTGGGCCCGCATATAGGACATCGATATGATTCCGACGGGGCCGGAGAGTTCTTTTGCTCCGACCTTGCCCGATACCAGGCCTGCCAGTGCCCCGAAGGTGCGCTTGAAGATGAAGAGCGTGTTGCCGACACCCTTGGATACAGCCGCGAACAACGAGTCGGGCCTGTGAAATGCCGTCGCGGCGGAGCTGGTGACGCCGAGTTTGCCGTAGGTGTGCTGGTGCGGCGTTACCTTCACGACGAGCACCTCAACTCCGCGCGCCACTTCGATGGTATGCTCCCTTTCGTCCTCAAATAGGATTCCACGGCCAAGGTTGCCGATAGCTTCCTCATCGATTTTCTTGACGATGTCGCCCGGCAACAGGCCCGCGTTCTGCGCTGGCGAGCCGTCGTCTACCGCCTGGATCATGCCGCTGACACGAGTGGAGGCTATTCCGAGTAGGCTTTCAGGTGCGCGTCGCTCGGCCACTACGTTCATCTCGGCCCCGACGCGCTCGATAGTAATGTGTATGACGAGCCCGGCTCCCTTGATGGCGTTGGTGATGTCGGACCATGTGCTCATTTCTTTGCCGTCGATAGCGATGATGCGATCGCCGCTGCGTATGCCGGCGCCCGAGGCTGGTGAGTCGCCCTGGACCAACCCGATGATGGGCTCGGCAAGCCCCGAGCCAAACACGACGCCGATTTCATAGCTCGTCTCTTCCTCCGGGGTGACCGCAATGTCACGGCTCTCGTATCCGTTTTCCTCGTTCGGGTTTTTCCTGCGGATGCCGATCGTGATCTGTTTTCCGGGTGACGACCTTATCACGGATTCGAAATCCCACCATTCGCTGACGGGCGCGGCCGTCCCCTCGAGTTTCTTCACCGTCACGATCTCGTCGCCCTTCTTGAGGCCGGCCTTTCGCGCCGGGCTGGCCGGATGCACGAAACCGATCTTGATCTCCGTGTACAATCCGAGGCCGAGCGTCAGGTCTTCGTTGCTTTCGCGCATCACCTGATACGTTCTGGTCTGGGCGGTTCCGTCGTCATCTACGCGCTCCACCGTTACGGGAAATGGCTTCTCGAGGGGTGCGTTTGCGATGGCGTCTGTCATTTGGTACCAGAAACGCACCTCCTCGCCGTTGACGCTTGTTACGAGGTCGCCGGTGTGAATTCCGGCAACATAGGCCCCGCCGGGGCCGGCGTCGACCTTGGCTATCGGCTCGTCGCCGCCAACGAGGACCATCAGCACCCCCAGCGGGAATGCAACGAGGAGGTTGAGCGCCGCGCCCGCGGCAAAGATCTGCGCCCGCTGCCCCACGGTTTTGGACGTGAGCAGCCGCTCGGGCGGGATGTCGTTTTCCCCTTCCTCAGATTGCTTGCCTTCGTCCTTGATCATCTCACCCGCCAGCTTGCAGAAGCCGCCCAGGGGAATGATCGACAGCGCGTATTCCGTTTCGCCCTTTCGGAACTTGAAAAACGCCGGACCAAAGCCCAGCGAAAACTTGATTACCTTCACTCCCTTCCACTTGGCAACGATGAAGTGGCCAAACTCGTGTATGAAAATCAGGAATCCGAAGCCCGCAATCACCATCGCCACGTACCCGACCTGGATCAGCCAGTGTTCCAACATCAATATGCCTCCATCTGAGGTGTATCAAATTACTCGAAAGTGTTTCAATCGGCCCGGGCTGCTTGTGCGCCAGCCGTAGCGGCCGTCAGTTTATTGCCAGGATGCGCCTTGTTTCCTCTCGCGCCCATCGGTCGGCCTCGAAAATGTCGTCGAGGCTCGGCCCGGCGACAACGGTGTGCATATCCATTACCTTCGCCACCTGCTCGGCAATCTGCGGGAACGTTATCCGCTGGTGTAGGAACTCCTCGACCGCCACCTCGTTGGCGGCGTTGAGCACCGCCCCCAGTGTGCCGCCTTCGCGCGCCGCACGGTAGCCAAGCTCGAGCGCCGGGAATTTCCGGACGTCCGGCTCCGAAAACTCGAGTGTGCCTATGCCGGCGAGGTCCGGCTCGGTCACCAGGCCGGGCAGCCGATCAGGATACGTGAGGGCGTATTGAATGGGCATTCGCATGTCGGGCTTGCCCGCCTGGGCCATTATCGACCCGTCGCAAAACACCACCATAGAATGAATAATCGATTGCGGATGAACGACCACGCTGATTTGCGGCACCTCGAGGTCAAACAGCCATCGGGCTTCCACTATCTCGAGCGCCTTGTTCATCATCGTCGCGGAGTCGATGGTGATCTTCCTTCCCATCGACCACGTCGGGTGCTCAAGTGCTCTCTCGGGCGTCACCGCTTCGAGTTCTTCAACAGAAGCATCGCGAAACGGCCCGCCCGAGGCGGTGATTATCACTCTCTTCACTTCCGACGCCTTGCCTGCGGCCAGCGCCTGGAAGATCGCACTATGTTCGCTGTCCACCGGCAGCAGCGGCACTTTCATTTCGCGTGCCAGGCTGGTGACAAGCCCGCCGGCCATCACCAGCGATTCCTTGTTTGCCAGGGCCACCGTCTTGCCGGCGCGCAGTGCGGCGAGAGTGCTCGGCAGGCCCGCCGCCCCGCTTATCGCCACCAGCACGAGGTCGGCGTCGGGAAGGGCGGCTGCGGCTTCGATGCCTTCGGCCCCGCCTAGCGCTTTCACCCCCGCCGGCAATAGAGATCGCAAACGTGATACTTGAGTATCGTCGGCAATTGCGGCTGCTTCAGCGCCAAATTCGCACGCCTGTTGGGCAAGAAGCTCGACGTTGGCGCCCGCCGCCAGGCACACCACCCGGTAGCAGGGCAGGTGCGACACCACCGACAACGCGTTGCGGCCTATCGAGCCCGTCGATCCCAATATCGCTATGCGTTTTGCGGGTCCGTCGGGCGGCATCCAACTCCTCGGTGACAAGACAAAACAAGCGAGCGAAAAACCGTGCCATTCGCCGCCGCACACCTCCGCCGTCACACTTCAGTATAGCAGCAAAGCCGGTTCTCATTCAAGGATAAAAGGATTGATGCGGCCTGAATGAATGTACTTGTCATTATTGTGGGAGGAAAACTTTTTGCAGAAAGTTCTCCCCCAACCTGCCTTCCGAGGCAGGCCCACCTCCTCAAAAACTCTTGGGCTTTCAGAGGGGTGTGTTGCGAATCTTGGTTCAAGCTGTCGTCTCGACATCCGAATCGTCGTCGTCGATCCGATCCGCGCCAGACAGATTCCGGCGGTACCTTGCGGAGTTTTAATTGAGTTTTAATTGTGCCAGTTTTAATTGTGCCTGGCACAATTAGAAGTTGCAAGTGCTGTAATACCAACCGGTTAGATAGGGTCGTCCGTATTTGCTCGGTGGACGCACGTAATCGCTCGGCGAACGATCGCCGGCGCGAAGCACCGCCACCTGCGCCATCCGCCGGTCGCGGGGCGCCCCTGCCGGTTTGCACACTGGTTCAACTCCAGTTCCGTGTGTTCCGTGGGCCTTACTTCTGCACATCCCATTGGTGGTAACGGTAGCTTTGACTCACAATTAGAG